>VGIW01000060.1 GCA_016867715.1 Candidatus Eisenbacteria bacterium
GAGGGTGTTCAGGAGCCGTGATCTGTTCTCGACGGCCATTGTGCGGGCGAGGCGCTCCGTCAAGTAGGCTTGAGCCAGCTCACGGTGTTGTTTGGCGACGACCGCCAGACGCTGGGCTTCCGGCGGTAGGCCGTGACCGCCACGCAGCAAGAGCAGGTGTTCAACGGGGCACAGCGAAACCTCCGCGCCCTCGGCTTGTCGGACCCCGACAAGGCGGCACTCCACGGTCTCTTCCTGACCGAGCTCCTCGATCTCGGAATCCTGCTTGCGCACCACGGTGATCCTGGCGAGGTGAAATAGGTAGGGCTTCTTCGCGGTGGGATCGACGAAGACGCCGCCGCGCAGGGCATCCTTGCCGAGTTGACCGCGTACTATCTCTCGAAAGCGCTCGAACACCGGCTCGCCAGGGTGCATCCACACGCACGCCTCGCGGTCCTCGGGCCGCAGAACCGACAGGCTCTTGCGCTGGTGGGCCGGGTAGACCTCGAGCGCTGCCAGTAGAGGGTCAACCGCGCCCTTCTTCGCAGGCCGCAACGCGAAGACGCCCCCCAAATCTCCATCAACCTGGATGTTGACCAGCGGGGCGGCGGAAGAGATGAAGCGTCGAACGTACCCGGGGAGGAGGCGGAAGAAAGTCTCCTGCTCGATGCTCTCCTGCAGGCGCGGGAGTTCCTTCTTCACATCGCCACCATCGCCGAAGAGACGGCGCTCACGCTCGGCGAGCGCCAGCACCTGCTCCTTCGTGAGGCGGCCGTCGAGTTCCTTGGCGATGTCATCGGGATCGCCGAGCACAGCCATCTCCATGTACGCCTTGATGGACACGTCGGCGAAGATGCGTCCGATGCTGTCGTAGACCTTGTCGCTCTTGAGCTGCTTGCGGATCTTCTCCAGCTTGTCGAGCAGCGTCTTGAGAACCCGGCCCTCCCGCGTCGACGGCGCGACGAGGTTCAGGATGATCACCGGATCGTGCTTCTGGCCGTAGCGGTGGATGCGGCCCATGCGTTGCTCCAAGCGGGCGGGGTTCCACGGCACGTCGTAGTTGATCATGATCCAACAGAACTGGAGATTGATACCCTCGGCGGCTGCGTCGGTGCAGACCATGAAGCGCGCGCCGCGCTCGCCGATTCGCTTGCGGAACCGTTCCACCTGCTCCTGTCGCTCGGTGTAGTGCATGCCGCCGTGGATCATGGCGATCTGGCCGGTGTAGCCCAACCCGCCGAGGCGACGGACCAGGAAGTCCAGGGTGTCGCGGTGCTCCGTGAAGACGATCAGCTTCTCGCCGGCAAACTTGGGGTCGGTGATGATGGCCTGCAGCTTGTCGAATTTCGACTCCTGTCCGAGATCGTGGACCCGACGGGCAAGGTCTAGAAGTTGCTCGACCTGCTTCCGTTCCGCTACCAGGTCCGCGAGGGAGGCCGCGATGACGCCCTGCAAGAGCTTCCCCTCGGCCACCTCGTTTTCTTCCTGGCCGTTCTCCGTGCTTTCGTCATCGGCGGTCTTGGATTCCAGGACGTCGTCGTCTTCAGTGATCCTGCGTTGAAGCGTCTGAAGCTGCTCCATGGTGATCCGGCCTGCCTGGACGTCGTCGATCACCGTGCTGAGCTTCTCGATGCGGCGCTCGAACGAACGAAGCAATGCGTAGGTTGAGCTTGCCAGGCGGCGCTGAAAAACGCCCATGGCGAGGCGGGCGGCCGACTGATTCAGGAGCTTGGCCTTGTTGTAGACGTGCTGCAGGTACTCGGTTGTTTCGTCGTACAGCCGCTGTTCGCTCACGTCGCCCTGATCCAGGTCGTAGGCAAGCGTGTCCGCGATGCGGCGCGGATAAAGCGGCTCGCCGGTCAGCTTCACCATCTCTTCTTTGGTGCGTCGGATAAAGTGCTGCTTCCGATGGTCAGAGGGGAACTGGTCGAAAGCCTCCGTGGTCGTCAGCACCTCCGGTTCGAGCAGACGCCAGAGGGCGTAGAACGGATAGTCCTTGCCCATGTGGGGCGTCGCCGTCAGGAGAAGCAGGTGATGCGCGTGCCACGGCAATCGCCACGTGTGGTCGCCCGTGTGAACTCCGGCGATGGCCTCCGCCAAGCGGTAGCGGTCGGTCTTGCGAACGCGGAAGTCAGCGCCCCGGTCACACGAGAGCTTGTGCGCCTCGTCGAACACCACGACCTCGTAGGGTTCGATGTCTTCCTCCTGAAGCCGCGCGAACATCCGGTCTCCAGCCAAGGTGTCCACGCTCACGATCAATCGGTCGCTCGACGGCCCCGTGAAAGGGTTCCCGGTCCGCGCGTCGTTACCGCTCGTGATGTCGAACTGAAGGCTGAAGAGCGTCGAGAGTTCCCGCTGCCAGTTCCCGACAAGGCCCGCGGGCGGAACGATCAGGACCCGCTTGAGCAGGCGCCGGGAGAGCATCTCTCGGATGTAGAGGCCGGTCATGATCGTCTTGCCCGCGCCGGCATCGTCGGCCAGCAGGAAGCGCAGCCGGGTTTGCTTCAGCATGTGGTCGTAGACAGCGATGCGCTGATGCGGCAGGGGGTCGATGCTGGCGATCTCGGTGGCGAAGGCCGGATTCGCCAGGTGTCCGAACGACAGGCGCTCGCCCTCGACGAGCGTCCGAACGACGTCCGACCCGGCGGTGAAGTCCAGGACGGGCGGCTTGGCAGTGTACGGCGGAGGTTCGGGCTCGGAGACCCGTTCGGCCTCTTCCTCACCCGCCAACTTCAGGATCTGGCTCCAGGAGAGCTGGGACGGACGGGACTTCCCGTTCTCCCATCGGTTGATCGTCGGAAACGAGACCCCGAGCCTCTCCGCCAGGGCGACTTGCGTGAGGCCGAGGCGGGCTCGCAGACGCTTGATCTGGGCCGGGTAGTCGTCTCCTGGCAGCTGGTCCATTGTTCGCCTTTATGTCGCTCGAGGGCGTCTTTAGCGGCAACATAGCAAGTGATAAGGCCCATGTCAAGGGGCCACGCGATGATATTTATCGGGCTAGGGTGCTAGGCCTCTTCGGCGATCCGGCTGCAGAGAGGTTCAGCCAGGGCTTCGGTCGGGCCTTGAGACAGGCCTGGCTGGTGTGGGAACGGCCGACGAGTGCTGCTCTCTCTTCGCCGGGGCTCATCCGCCGAGTGATAGCCTTTAGAGTGAGGGGCCAGCACGGGGGCCGCAGTGAGTCAGAGGACCGTTGGTGATGTGGCTGACCGGCTCGCGACAGACCGCTTCGAGCGTCGTGGCGGACCACGTGACCGTCTCGCCGCCGCCCGGTCACAAGCGCCGCTATGCGTGCTCCCGGAACGCCATCACCCCAGCACAGGTGAGCAGAGCGTCCCCGAATCGCCGCTGGGACGACTATCTTCGGATCACCTCGCCTGAGCCGACGACCGCGGAGCGGATCACGGGATCGCCCTCGACCACGATGTCTCCCGAGCCGGCGATCCGCGCGTCGAGCCGATCGGCAACATTGATCTCCACCGAGCCGGATCCGGCGATCGAGACATCCGCCTCGCCGGTCCGGACGCCGCTCATCGCCAAGCCGCCGGAGCCGCTGAGCTCGATCCAGGCGCGTCCGGCGACCCCCTGCCCGAACGCGACGCCCCCGGAGCCCGCGATCCGAACCTCCAGCTCCTGGACGTCGAGGATTTCGGCGCGGAGGTCGCCGGATCCGGCAAGCGCGAAGGAACCCTCGCGCGCGGCCGCCCGGCGAAGCACGAGATCGCCCGAACCGGCCAGATCCGCGTCGAGCCGGTCCGCGTCCAGGGCGCCGATCTCGATGTCGCCCGACCCCGACAGCCGGATGGTCAGCGTCCTCCCCGCGAGATCCCCCGTCCGAATCGAGCCGCTCCCCTCCAGCTCGATGAGGTCGAGCGCTCGTACCGTCACCTCGAACACTGGCTCCTTCTTGGGCCGGAGGTCGTACCCGTTCTCGCCGCGCACGACGAGAACCCCGTCTTCAACTTCCGTCACGAGGTGCGGGAGGATGTTCTCCTCGGCGCGGACGATCAGCCCCTCTTCCTTCCCCACCGCCACGCGCACGGTTCCGACGCACGCGTGCCGGATCCCGTGAAAATCCTTCACGCTTCGAACTTCTTCGACGACCGGGCCCTCGCCGCGCACCTTTTCCCGCGCGGCGGGGGAGAGGGTCGCGGCGGCGAGAACGGCGGCGAGAGCCGCCGCGAGAACGAACCCGTTCCGAGCCGAGCGGTGTGCGATGACCATCGTCTTCTCCTTACTTCGCGCGGGGTCCCCGCGTGCGTTTCGCGAGTCGTACGCCTGGTTCTACGCGCGAGAGCTCGCGTCGGTTTCACGCGAGGCCTCGCTCTGGAACCGGCCGCCGGAAACAGGAGCCCCCTGCCTCGCGGGACCCCTCACCCGTCCGATCAATCGGCGATCCAGAAGCGGACGATGCAGTAGAACGCGGCGACGGCGTCCTTCCACCCGATCTTCTTCCCCTCGGCGTAGTCGCGGCCGTAGTAAGAGATCGGGATCTCGTAGACGCGGCACTTGCGGCGGGCGATCTTCGCCGTGATCTCCGGCTCGAAACCGAAGCGGTCGGACCGGAGCGGAATCCCCTTTAGGATGTCGGCGCGGAAGACCTTGTAGCAGGTCTCCATGTCGGTGAGGTTCAAGTTGGTGAACATGTTGGAGACGGTCGTGAGAAGCTGGTTCCCCACGTAGTGCCAGTAGAGATGAACGCGCGTCTCGCCCCCTTTGAATCGGGAGCCATAGACGACGTCCGCCACCCCCTCGACGATCGGCCGAATCAAGCGGGGATACTCGGTCGGGCTGTACTCGAGATCCGCGTCCTGGATGAGGGCGATCTCTCCTCGGACCTCCGGAATCGCGGTTCGGATCGCCGCGCCCTTCCCGCGATTCCGCGCGTGGTAGAAGACGCGGACCCCGTCGATCGTCGCGATCTCCTTCTCGAGGATTTCCCTTGTTCCGTCGGTCGAGAAGTCGTCGACGATGAGAAGTTCCTTCTCGACATCCACCTCGCGGATCCGTCGGACGATCTCTCGGATCGTCCGGACCTCGTTGTAGACGGGAACGATGACGGAGAGCATGCGGATCGCCTTTCGCCGGAAGTCGCTACGGCGCATGAGGCTACCGGGCTCGCCGGGTGGTGTCAACGGAAAGTTCCCGGGTCTCGTCTTTCGTCTTGACACGCCTTTCGGGGCGAAGGTAGGGTTCGAAAGTCCGCATCCTCTTGGCGGAGAAACATTTTCCCGCTCCGGAGCGTCTCCACTCCGTAGTGGCGCCCCGGCGGGTGAGGCTCCCCGCGCGGCCTCTCCCGCGATCTCCGGAACGGGTTCAAGGAAGGGAAAGGAGTTCTCAGGCGATGTTCGGCAAGCTCGTGTGGCTCGGATCGGTTCTCGTGGTCGCGTCTCTTCTTCTCTCTGTGGGGGCGCCTCGCGCGGCGATGCCCGACCTCATCCCCCGCGACGTTCTTTTCGGGAACCCCGAGAAGGCCGGCCCCCAGGTCTCTCCGGACGGGAAGCGGATGGCGTACGTCGCCCCGGTGAACGGGGTCCTCAACGTCTGGCTCGGGTCGATCGACGGGGAAGATTACGCGCCGATCACCCACGACACCGACCGCGGAATCCGCGGCTACTTCTTCGCGAAGGACAACAAGCATCTCCTCTATGTGCAGGACAAGGGGGGCGATGAGAACTGGCGGATCTACGCGGTCGATCTCGAGACGGGCGCGATTCGCGATCTCACTCCCTTCGAGGCGGTTCAGGCGCAGATCATCGATGTCCATAAGGATTACCCGAACGAGATCCTCATCGGGCTGAACAAGGACGACGCCCGTTTCCACGACGTTTATCGTCTCTCCCTCGACAGCGGGACGCTCGAGCAGGTGGCGAAGAACCCGGGCAACTTCCTCAGCTGGATCGTCGACGCGGAGTTCAAGGTCCGCGGGGCTCTCGCGGCGAACGCGGAGGGCGGCTTCGACCTTCTCGTCCGCTCGGCGCCCGAGGCGGAGTGGGAGAAGATCCTCACCTGGTCGATGGAAGACAACATGAGCAGCGAGCCGATCGCGTTCACCAAGGACGGGAAGTCGATGTACCTTCTCGACTCCCGCGACGCGAACGCGGCGCGCCTCACGAAGATGGACCTCGCGACCCGCACCTACGAGGTGATCGCCGAGGATCCGGTTTACGACGTGAGCGGCGCGATGATCCATCCGGACTCCTACGAGCTTCAGGCCTACGCGATCACTAAGGCCCGCACGGAATGGACCGTCGTGGATCCCTCGATCCGCGAGGATTGGGCGATCCTCGAGAGGCTCCATCCGGGGACGCACGGCGCGCCGAGGCGGAACACCGACGACGACATCTGGGTGATCGGCTTCACGGCGGACGACGGTCCGGTGAAGTACTACATGCTCGATCGCAAGACGAAGAAGACGAGGTTCCTCTTCGATCACCGGCCGGCTCTGAACAACTACAAGCTTGCCAAGATGGAGCCGATCTCGTTCCGGTCGCGCGACGGCCTCACGATCCACGGCTACGCGACCTTCCCGATCGGTGTCGAGAGAAAGAACCTGCCGATGGTCCTCAACGTGCACGGCGGCCCGTGGTACCGCGACGGCTGGGGATACAACTCCGAGGCGCAATGGCTCGCGAACCGCGGCTATCTTTGCCTGCAGGTGAACTTCCGCGGCTCGACCGGATACGGGAAGGAGTTCCTGAACGCCGGCGACCGCGAGTGGGGGGGGAAGATGCACGACGACCTCGTGGACGCCGTCCGCTGGGCCGCCGAGCAGGGATGGGCGGATCCGAAGCGCGTGGCGATCTACGGCGGCTCGTACGGCGGATACGCCGCGCTCGTCGGCGCCACGTTCACGCCGGACCTCTTCGCGTGCGCGGTCGACATGGTCGGCCCGAGCAACCTGATCACGTTCATCGAGTCGGTTCCCCCTTACTGGTCCTCGTTCCTCGAGGTTCTGCACCGCAGGCTCGGCCATCCGGAGAAGGACGCCGACTTCCTGAAGTCCCGCTCGCCGCTCCATAAAGTCGATCAGATCCGGATCCCCATGCTGATCGCTCAAGGGGCGAATGATCCGCGCGTGAAGCAAGCGGAGTCGGAGCAGGTCGTCGAGGCGATGAAGGCGAAGGGGATCGATCACGAGTATCTGCTCTTCCCTGACGAAGGGCACGGTTTCGCGAAGCCGGAGAACCGGCTCAAGTTCTACGCGGCCGCCGAGTCGTTTCTCGCGAAGCATCTGGGCGGGCGATTCGAGAGCGCGAATTAGTTTCCGATAAGTGGGGGTGAGGCGGCCGGTCGCGTGTCCCGCTCGCGCGGGCCGCCCCCCTTCCCGTGGAGGACTCATGGTGAGGACGGTGAAAGCCCTCGGATGGATGGGGCTCCTCTTCGCGGTCGCCTGCGGCGGCCCGGCGACGGAACAGAAGAGCGCGGAGCTCGAACCGTTTCCGGAGCCGGAGGATCGGGTCTTCGAGACGGTAGAGGGCCGCCTGAGCCGAGGGGAGACGCCGGCCGGTTGGATCATCCGAAAGGGAGTCGACGCGGGGACCGCGACGAGCTTGCTCGCCGCGCTCGCCGCCTACGTTCCATCCTCGCGCTACCGGACCGACGATCATCTGGAGATCGCGAGGGACATCGCGGGGGATGTCCTCTCCTTCACGGTGGTGAGGGAGAACGGCGATCGATTCGTTTCGAAGAGAGAGGGGAGCATCTGGATCGCCTCCAGCGAGACGATGCCGACCCGACGCGAGGTCGCGCATTTCCGCGGAAGGATCCGAAACTCTCTCTGGGAATCGCTTCTCGCCGAGGGCGCCTCGCCCGATCTCGTCGTCCGCTTCGCGGACGTTTTCTCGTGGACGTTCGACTTCCTCACCGACTGCCGCACCGGGGATCGCTTCGATGTTCTCGCGGAAGCGATCTACCAGGGGGACCAGTTCAAGAGGCACGGGGAGATCCTCGCCGCGCGCTACGACGGGGAGAGAGGACAGGTCGCGGGGATCCTCTTTCGTCCGGAAGGGGGGAAGGCGGCCTACTACGCGCCCGACGGTTCCTCGCTGCAGAAGGCGTTTCTTCGTTCGCCTCTCAACTATCGGCGGATCAGCTCGGGGTTCAGCCATCGGCGCTTCCATCCGGTGCTGAAGCGCTACATGCCGCACCTCGGCATCGACTACGCGGCCGCGCCGGGGACGCCGGTCGTCACGATCGGCGAGGGGACCGTCGTGTTCGCGGGTTGGAAGCGTGGGTTCGGGAAGATCGTCGAGGTGAAGCACCCGCGGTCGTACCTCACGACCTACGGGCATCTCGCGCGATTCTCTCAGGGAATTCGCACGGGGACGCGCGTCGAGCAGGGCCAAGTGATCGGCTACGTGGGCTCCACCGGGCTCGCGACCGGTCCGCACCTCGACTTTCGGATGAAGCACGGCGCGACCTACGTGAACCCTCTTAGGATCGAGATCCCCTCGGCGGATCCGGTTCCTCGGAACGAGGAGCGGACGTTCTTTCATCTCGCAAGGGTTTGCCTCGCCGCGCTCGACGTGCTCCCCGAAGGGAGCATCGCCGCGGAGAAGGAACCTCTCGCGCTCGCGCTTCTCACCGGGGCGACGGACGGGGTCGCGGTCGCCCATTCCGGCCTCGACGACCGCCCGGCGCCGTAGAGCGCGCGGAGTCTGCAAGGAACGCCCAGGCGAGCTCTACCACTGGCTTCCCGGCTTCGGAATTCGGGGGGAATTCGGGGGACACCATACTGATTTCGCCCAGCTTGCGATCGGGATGAGTCTCGAATCGTCCCGAAACTGGTATCGTGTCCCCGGAATACGCCAGACTCCACAGGTGGCCGCAAATCGCGACCACCTTCCTTCCTGCTTGTAGCCCTAACGTGAAGCTAAGGCGCACGCCCTCGCGCGTCGCCTTCAGCTCCTTGTTCGCTTTTCTGCTTCAGTTCCTGCTTCAGCTTCCGAATCCTGAATCCCTGGCGGATGACCAGAATGACGAGAACCATCGTTGCGACCGGCCAGATGATGCAGAAGATCCAGATGTTGATCGTGTAATAGCTCATGCCGAACAGGTCAGCCAACCAGAGAAGGATCTCCACGCAGAGATCGAAACATGCATCGATGACGGCATTGCCGGACCTGATCGGTGGGTTTCTCATTCAATCGTCTTCCAAGCCGACTACTATTGGATTGTTCCACCGTAACAAATATCCATGCAACGGGAAACCGTATGTCTCGGGCATTGAGGCAAGGAGCGGGGGCTCGTCACCGGCAGGACAAGAACGAAATGCGCGGCCGGAAACGCGGGCGGGCTGGTCGGGATCGAGGCGTGCGCCGCCCGCGTAGATCGCGGGCATTTCCTCGCGAGGGGGGCCTGGCGCTTCGCTCATCCTGCGCCCGCCGCGTCGTCCGCGCGGTTGACGGACGCCGGTCGGTCTGCTAGCGTTCGGGAAGCTCGTTCCTCACCGAAGGAGATCGCCGCAAGATGACGTACGAAGGAGTGGTTTCGTCACACGTGCAAAGCGCCGGGGATCGGATCGCGTTCATCGTTCTCGACGGGCTCGGCGGCCTGCCCGACAAACCGGGGGGACGGACGGAGCTCGAGTCGGCCGTCAAGCCGAACCTCGACCGGCTGGCGAAGGGGGGTCAGACCGGGCTCATCGATCCGGTCGCTCCCGGGATCACGCCGGGGAGCGGGCCGGGGCATCTCGGGCTTTTCGGATACGATCCGCTCACGCACATCGTCGGCCGGGGCGTTCTCTCCGCGCTCGGCGTCGGCTTCCCTCTCGAAACGATCGACCTCGCGGCGCGGATCAACTTCGCGACGTTGGATGCGGAAGGAAGGATCGTCGATCGGAGGGCGGGCCGGATCCCGACCGAGGAGTGCGAGGGGCTCGTTGCTCTCCTCGACGGGATGGAGATCCCGGGCGTCCGCGTGTTCGTCCGCGCGGAGAAGGAGCACCGAGCGGTCGTCGTCTTCCGAGGCGAGGGGCTTGAGGACGCTCTTTCCGATTCCGATCCGCAGGCGACCGGCGTCCCGCCGGAGATCGTGCGCGCCGAGCGCCCGGAAGCGGCGCGCGCCGCCGAGATCGCGAACCGCTTCATCGACGAGACGAGAAAGCGCCTCGCCGCCGAGACGCGCGCGAACGGCGTTCTCCTTCGCGGGTTCGCCCGCTATCGCCCGCTCCCGACCTTCCGGGAGCGCTACGGGCTCCGCGCGGTCGCCCTCGCGCTCTACCCGATGTACCGCGGCCTCGCCCGCCTCGTCGGCATGGAGGTTCTCGACGTGAAGGGGGGCGCCTCGTCCCTCTTCGAGGCGCTCGTCGCCCACTACAACGAATACGACTTCTTCTTTTTGCACATCAAGGATCCGGACAAGGCGGGAGAGGACGGTAATTTCGCCGAGAAGAAGAAGGCGATCGAGGCGGTCGATCGCCTCCTGCCGCGCCTCGACGATCTCCCGGACAAGCTCGTGATCGTGACGGGGGATCACTCGACTCCCGCGATCATGAAGAGCCACAGCTTCCATCCGGTCCCTTTCCTCATGAACGGGCGGCTCGTCCGTCCGGACGGGACGAGGGAGTTCGGCGAGTCGAGCTCGGCGGCGGGCTCTCTCGGGAGGTTCCCGGCCCGCGAGATCCTCCCGCTCGCGCTCGCGCACGCCGGACGCCTGAAGAAGTTCGGTGCGTAAAGGAATCGCTTTCGAAAGCGGAGCCGGAGAGCGAGGACCTTCAGTCCTCGTCCCTCTTCTCGCGGGGATCGTCGCGTCCCTTCCGTTCCAGAAGAACGCGCCCGGCTTCCTCGTCTTCTGTGCGCTCGTTCCGTTCCTTCTTCTCCTCAAGGCGCCGAGGGGATCGCGAGATCCCCTCTCGGGCTTCCGCACCGGCTGGCTCTTCGGCTTCGGGTTCTTCCTCGGGCTTCTCTATTGGATCGGCCTTCTCTCGGAGACGGAAATCCCGGTGCGCGCGCTTGCCTTCGGCGGCCTCTTCGTTCTCTCCGCGTACCTCGCTCTCTTCCCCGCGCTCTTCGGTCTTCTCTTCCGGATGCTCGACGGGAAGCTCCCGGCGCTTCTCTTCGCGCCGATCGTCTGGGGCGCGACCGAGCACCTCCGTTCGCTCGGCACGCTCGGCTTCCCGTGGGGATCGCTCGGGTACGCGCTCATGGACCATCTCTTCCTCGTGCAGATCGCTCGATTCGGAAGCATCGACGCGGTGACGCTATTCGTCGTCGTTGTGAACGTCCTCGTCGCGGAGAGCATCCTCCACGCGGCGGAGAGGAGGTTCCGCACGTTCGCCCTCCGCTTCGCCGCGGCGGTGCTCCTCCTCTTTTTTGTCGGGATCGACGGGGTTCGCGCGATGCGGAGCGAGACGGCGGCGTCGGGAAAGCCGGTTCGGGTCGCGGTGGTGCAGCCGAACATCCTCGCCGAGGAGAAGTGGACCGAGCTCTACAAGGAGGAATCAATCCGGATCCTGGCCGGGATCACGAGAGAAGCCGCGGCGGCCGACCCGGAGATCGATCTCTTCGTCTGGCCGGAGACTTCGGTTCCGGTGTATGTGCGCCACGAACATCGATACTTCAAGCAGATCTTCGATCTCGTGGAGGAGACGCGCGTTCCGGTCCTCTTCGGCTTCCCGGACGCGGAGTACGCCGCGGGAGAAGGGGACTACGCGTACTACAACGCCGCGATGCTGGTCGACGTCGGGGGGCACGTGCGCGGAGAGTATCGGAAGATCCACCTCGTCCCGTTCGGCGAGCGCCTCCCGCTCCACGCCCGGTTCGACTTCATCGCGCGCATGAACCTCGGGGAGGCGGACTTCGCTCCCGGGAGCGACTACTCCGTCTTCGGGATCCGCGGGACGGAGTTCTCGGCGAACATCTGCTTCGAGGCGATCTTCCCCTCCCTCTGCCGCCGCTTCGTGCGGGAGGGGGCGCGTTTCCTCGTGAACCTCACGAACGACGCCTGGTTCGGCACGACCTCGGCCCCTTTCCAGCACGCGGCGATGGCGCGGCTCCGCTCGGTGGAGCTCGGCGTGTATCTCGCGCGCTCGGCGAACACCGGGATCTCGCTCATCGCCGACCCGCGAGGGCGTGTGGTGAAGCGCCTCGGGCTCTACGAGAAGGGGTACGCTGCGGCGGAGGTGGTCCCGACAACGGCCGACACCTTCTACGCGCGGCACGGGGATTGGCTCCCGAAGCTCGAGCTCGTGCTCGCGGGGCTCTTTCTCCTCGTCGCGCTCCTTCGCCGCGCCGGCGCCGAACCGTCCGCGAGGGAACGGTGAGCGGGCCGGCGGGAGCGGTGCCGCCCGAACTCGACCTGCGCTGCTTTCGTCTCGATCTCCGCTACGACGGGACCGATTTCGACGGCTGGCAGGTGCAGCCGGGGCGCCGGACGGTGCAGGGGGAGCTCGAGCGCGCGCTCGAGAGCGTCCTCGAGGAGAAGGTCCGCGTTCTCGGCGCCGGGCGGACCGATGCCGGAGTGCACGCTCTTCGCCAGGTCGCCCACTTCCGATCCCGGACCGCTCTCCCCGCGTCCGTGATCGAGAGGGCGCTCCGCGGGCTTCTCCCGGAGGATCTCCTCGTCCTCTCCGCGGCTGAGGCGCCTCCGGACTTCGACTCCCGCCGCGACGCGCGCTTTCGGGCCTATCGGTATCGAATCCTGCGCGGCCGGGACCCGCTCCGGCGCCGCTTCGTCTGGGAGGTCGGGTTTCGTCTCGACGTCGGGCATCTTCGGGAGGGGGCTCGCTCGTTCGTCGGCCCGATCGACGCGACCTCCTTCGCGGACGCCTCCCGAAAGGACCGCATGAACCGGGTCGTGGTGGAGGCGTCGGGATGGCGCGAGCGGGGCCCGGAGCTCCATTATGAAATTCTCGCGAACCGCTTCGTTCACCACATGGTTCGTACTATAGTAGGGACGCTGGTGGAGGTGGGCCGGGGGTTCCGCTCCCCGGACGACATCGGCGCCGTTCTCGCCGCGCGCGATCGACGCCTGGCCGGGCCGACCGCCCCGGCGCGCGGGCTGCATCTGGTGGAGATCGGCTACGCCGCCGCCGGCGCGGACCCTTTCCCGCTCGAAGGAGAAACCGATGAGAATCTTCCTTGATTCCGCCAGCGTGAAGGAGATCCGCGAGGCGGCCGCCCTCGGGATCGCGGACGGCGTGACGACGAACCCGACCCTCCTCGCGAAGGAAGGCGGAGACCCGCGCCGGATCCTCGCGGCGATCGCGGAGATCGTCGAGGGGCCCGTGAACGCCGAGGTTCTCGGAACCGATCACGAGACGATCGTCCGCGAGGGGCGGAAGCTTCGCGCGATCGCGCCGAACATCTGCGTGAAGATCCCGGTCACGAAGGACGGCCTTCGCGCGGTGCGCGTTCTCTCCGAAGAGGGGATCGACACGACCGTGACGCTCGTCTTCTCGTCGAGCCAAGCGCTTCTCGCCGCGAAGGCGGGCGCGACCTACGTCTGTCCGTTCGTCGGAAGGCTCGACGATTGCGGCCATGTCGGCACGGACCTCATTCGCGAGATCGCGGCGATCTACCAGAACTACCCGATCCCGACGGAAATCCTCGCGGCGAGCATCCGGAGCCCGATCCACGTCGTCGAGTCGGCGCTCGCGGGCGCGCACATCGCGACGATCCCCTTCGGCGTCGCCCTGCAGATGCTCCGGCATCCGCTGACCGACATCGGGATCGAGAAGTTTCTTGAGGACTGGAAGAAATCGGGGCTCACACTTGACTAGGCGAATCACGAATCGGTCGGGCGCGTTGGCGCGCGCAATCCTGCTTCTTGTCTTCAGCTTTGGGGTGGGGGCCGCCGCCGTTCTTCTCCTTCTCCAGCGTGCGCCGCACCTCGCCGAGGATCCGGACGCTCCTTCCCTCGCTGTTCCGGTCCCCGCGGCGGTCGCCCCGGACACCGGCCGCTCGATCCACGAGGACCGCCGCAGCGCGATCGTGATCGCCGCCGAGAGGGTGAGCCCGGCGGTCGTCACCGTCTCGGTGAAGAAGACGCGCATCGTTCGGTCGAGCCCCTTCTTCCGCTCGCATGACGACTTCTTCAACCAGTTTCTCCGCGATTTCTTGCCGTATCGAGAATATGCACAGCAAGTAGCGAGCATGGGGTCGGGCGTCATCTTCGACGAGCGCGGGTACATCTTCACGAACTCGCACGTGATCCAAGGAGCGGACCAGATCGAGGTCGTCCTCGGCGACGGGCGCACGTTCGAGGGGAAGATCGTCGGAACGGATCCCTCGTACGATCTCGCGCTCATTCAAATCGAAGGGACCGATCTTCCGGTCGCGCCGCTCGGCGATTCGGAGAACCTCTCGATCGGCGAGTGGGCGATCGCGATCGGGAACCCGTTCGGATACCTCCTGAACAACACGCAGCCCTCGGTGACCGCCGGCGTGATCAGCGCCGTGCACCGCGATGTGCGCGCGGGGGATTCGGGAGGGGGCATCTACAAAGACATGATCCAAACGGACGCCGCGATCAACCCGGGGAACAGCGGCGGGCCGCTCGTGAACGGCGCCGGCGAGGTGATCGGCATCAACACGTTCATCTTCACGAGCGGGGGCGGCTCGCTCGGCATGGGCTTCGCGATCCCGATCAACACCGCCAAGGGGATCGTGGAAGAGCTGATCCTTTACGGCGAGGTGCGGAACGTGTGGGTCGGCGTGCGCGTCCAGGAGATGACGCGGCGCGCGGCGCAGATGCTCGGCCTCCGTTCGCTCGAAGGAGTGCTCGTGACGTACGTGGACGAGGGGAGCCCGGCCGCCGAGGCGGGGATGGAGGTGTGGGACGTGATCGTCCGCGTGAACGGCGAGCCGGTGCGCGGGGTCGAGGAGGCGCGCCGCGCGCTCTTCGGCGTGCGCGTCGGGGACCGTCTCCGGCTCGAGGTGCTTCGGAAGGGAGAGAAGCTCCGCTTCGAGCTTGTCTTGAAGGAGTACGCTTCTCGAAGAAGGGGGGGGAGCGGATGATCCGCCGCTACACGCGGCCCGAGATGGGAGCGGTCTGGGAGGACGAGCGGCGCTTCTCGCACTGGCTCCGGATCGAGATCGCCGTCGCCGAGGCGATGGCGCGGCGCGGGACGGTCCCAGAGGAAGCGGTCCGCGCGATCCGAGCGAGCGCCCGCTTCGACGTCGCGCGCATCGCGGAGATCGAGAGTGAGACGCGGCATGATGTGATCGCGTTTCTCGAGTGCGTGGAGGAGTCGGTCGGTCCCGACGCGCGCTGGCTCCACCTCGGCCTCACGTCGTCCGATCTTCTCGACACGACGCTCGCGCTCCAAATCCGCGAGGCGACGGCGCTCCTCGCGCGCGAGGGGCGCGCGCTCGCCGGCGCGCTCCGCGAGAAGGCGCTCCGCTACAAGGATCTCGTCGCGATCGGCCGCACGCACGGGATCTACGCCGAGCCGATCACTTACGGCATCAAGTTCGCGGCTTGGAAGCTCGAGATCGAGCGGGCGCTCCGGCGCGTCGAGGAAGCCGCCAAGGAAGCGGCGGTCGGGAAGCTCTCCGGCGCGGTCGGCACCTTCGCGCACAATCCCCCCGAGATCGAAGAAGAGGTGCTCTCCGCGCTCGATCTTCGCCCTGAGCCGATCGCAAGCCAGATCGTCCACCGGGATCGGCACGCCGCCTACCTTGCCGCGCTCGCCCTTCTCGGCGGATCGCTCGAGAAGATGGCGACGGAGATCCGCGCGCTCCAGAAGAGCGACGTCGGCGAGGTCGAGGAGCCGTTCCGCAAGAAGCAAAAGGGATCGTCGGCGATGCCTCACAAACGGAACCCGATCGTGTGCGAGCGGATCGCCGGATTGGCGCGCCTCCTCCGCGGGTACGCGCTTCCGGCGATGGAGAACATCGCGCTCTGGCACGAGAGGGACATCTCGCATTCCTCCGCGGAGCGCGTGATCCTTCCCGACGCGACGATCCTCGCCGACTACATGCTCCATCGCTTCACCGAGGTGATCCGCGATCTTCGGATCGACGAGGAGCGTGTCGCGGAAAACCTGTGCGCGGCGAGGAACGGCTACGGCACGCAGGCGCTCCTCCTCGCGCTCGCGCGGAAGGGGCTTTCGCGGCGCGACGCGTACCGGCTCGTGCAGAAGCGCGCGCACGAGGCGCTCGAGGAGGGGACGAGCCTCGAGGAGCTTCTCGTCGCGGACGAGGAGGTGCGCGCGCATCTCGAAGAAGATGAGATCCGGAGAGCCTTCGGGCTCGATACGCACCGGAAGCACGTCGACTACCTGCTCCGGCGCGCGGGGGTTCTCGCGTGAGGGAACCCCTTTTCGCCCCCTCGGTCTCCCTCACGGACGACGAACGCCGGCGCGTCCGCGATCTCCTCGGACGCGATCCGACCGACGTCGAGCTTCAGATCTTCGACATTCTTTGGAGCGAGCACTGCTCGTACAAGTCGAGCCGCGCCGCGCTCCGCCGTCTCCCGACCGAGGGGCCCACGGTCGTTCTCGGGCCGGGGGAGGACGCGGGCGTTCTCCGCTTCGCCGAATGGGAAGGGAAGCGTTATGCGATCGTGATCGCGCACGAGAGCCACAACCATCCTTCGCAGGTCGTTCCGGTCGAGGGGGCGGCGACCGGGATCGGCGGGATCGTGCGGGACGTCGTCTGCATGGGGGCGGAGGTGATCGGCGTTCTTGATCCGCTCCGCTTCGGCGACCCGCGCGGCGAGCACGCGCACCGATCGATCGATATCGCGCGCGGCGTCGTCAAGGGGATCGCGCTCTACGCGAACGCGCTCGGCGTCCCGAACCTCGGGGGCGATGTCCGCTTCGATCCTTCGTACGATGATAATTGCCTCGTGAACGTCGTGGCGATCGGCCTCGTGGAGGAAGACCGCGTGATCCCGAGCGCCGTTCCGCCGGAGGGGAGGCGGGAGCCGTACGTGTTCCTTCTCGTCGGGAAGCCGACCGACGCGAGCGGCTTCGGCGGAGCGACGCTCGCCTCGGCGGTTCTGGACGACGCGCCGGCCGAGAACCGGGGCGCCGTCCAGGTCGCCGATCCGTTCCTAAAGCGCGTCTTGAACGTCGCGCTCGCGGATCTCTTCCGGCTCGCGCGCGAGAAGGAGATCCCGATCGGCTGCAAGGATCTCGGGGCGGGGGGGATCTCGTGCATGGCCTCCGAGCTCGCCGACCGGGGCGGGATGGGGGTCGCGATCGACTTCGAGGCGATTCCGCTCGCCGAGGAGATTCCTCCTTTTGTCGCGCTCGTCTCCGAGACGCAGGAACGCTACGGCCTTGCGGTCCCCGAACGCTTCGCGGAGGAGGTCCTCGATCTTTTTAACGTCAAGTATGAGCTCCCCTCGATCGTTCGCGGAGCGCGCGCGGCGGTCGTCGGGCGCTTCACGGAAGAGAAGAGGGTCCGCATCCGGCAGGGGGGAACGCTCGTCTGCGATGCCGCGACCGAAGCGATCACCTGTCCCGTGCTCGCTGATCGCGAGGCGAAAGCCCCGTCGCGCCCGAAGGAGAAGGCGTTCTCCGGCTTCGACGGGGATCTCGGGGAGGCGCTTCTTCGCATGCTCCGCTCGCCGAACGGCGGCTCCGCGGAGCCGATCTTCCGCTCGTACGACACGGAGGTGCAGGGGCGCGCGGTGATCCGTCCGGGAGAGGCGGACGCGTCGGTTCTCCTTCCGATCCCCGGGTGCCCGGTCGGGCTCGCCGCGACGGCGGACGGGAACCCGTGGTACGGGCTTCTCGACCCGCGCGCGGCGGGCGTGCTCGCGGTGGCGGAGGGAGCGCGGAACCTCGCCGCGGTCGGGGCGGAGCCTCTCGGGATGACCGATTGCCTGAACTACGGGAACCCCGAGGATCCCTTCGTGTATCAACAGTTCATCGAGGGGGTCGAGGGGATTCGCGAGGGGGCCGCCGCGATCGGTCTTCGCGGGCGGCCGGAGTGTCCGATCCCGATCGTGAGCGGGAATGTCAGCTTCTACAACGAGTCGGCCCGCGGCCGGTCGATCGCTCCCTCGCCGATCCTCTGCCTCGTCGGGCGCGTTCGGGATGCCTCGCGCGCGGCGACGATCGGCCTCAAGGGGCCGGGCGGAAGGATCCTCCTCGTCGGGGATCGCTACGACGATCTCGGCGGATCGCTCTTCCTTCGCGAGGTCCGCGGCCTTCTCGGAGAGAAGCCGCCGGTGTTCCGCGCGGCGGAGGAGCGGGAGGCGATCCACCTCGTGAGCCGGCTCGTGGAGGAGGGGCTCGTCCGCGCGGCGCACGACATCTCGGAGGGGGGACTCCTCGGCGCTCACGCGGAGATGGTCGACGGGGCGGGCGATCCCAAAGTCGGCGCGGCGATCGCGATCGACGCGGTCGGTCGCGGGCTCCCGGACGAGGTCCGTCTCTTCTCCGAGTCGGGCGGTTTCCTTCTCGAGGTCGAGGAGAAGGATGCGGAGGGGATCGTCGAGAGAGGTCGCCGTCTCGGCGTCCCGATCTTCGCGATCGGAAGGGTCGACGGCGCGGGACGCCTTCTCGTCGAGCGGGAGGGGAAGGCGATCGTCGAGGTCGGGCGCGCCGCGATCGGCGAGGCGCGCCGCGAGGCGCTCGCCTCGATCTTCACGGGAGTTTGATGTGCGAAGCAAACGGGCCGCGGTGATCCGGTTCCCCGGCGTGAACTGCGAAGAGGAGACGGCGCGCGCGCTCCGCCGTCTCGGTCTCGAGGCGGAGATCGTCCGGTGGAACGAGGGAGAAGGCCTTCTCGATCGCTGCGACGGGTTCGTTCTTCCCGGCGGGTTCTCGTATCAGGACCGGGTGCGCGCGGGGGCGATCGCCTCGCGGGAGCCGATCCTCGAGACGGTCGCGCGGGCGGCGGCGCGCGGGGCGCCGATCCTCGGGATCTGCAACGGCGCGCAGATCCTCGTCGAGGCGGGGCTCGTCCCGGGGCTCGACGGGGAGAGGATCGAGGCCGCTCTCGCGCCGAACCGGATGCCGCATCGGACCGGGTATCACTGCGCGTGGGTCGAGGTCGTGCACGAGGGGAAGGGGTCGTTTCTCTCTCGCGCGCTCGCCGAGGGAGAGTCGTTACCCCTTCCGGTCGCGCACGCGGAGGGACGGTTCGTCTCGCGCGAGGCGGGCTTCTTCGAGAAGCTGCTCGAGCGGGGACAGATCCCGCTCCGCTACGCGACGCCGGAGGGGAGGGCGACCGACGTGCAGCCGTTCTGTCCGAACGGGTCGACGCTCGGGGCGGCCGCCCTCTCGAACCGGGCGGGGAACGTGGTCGCGATGATGCCGCATCCGGAGCGGGCCGCGTGGCTTCATCAGGTGCCGGACGACATCCGGTCCGCCTGGGCCGGGAGGAAGGCGCGCCTTCGGCTCGGCGAGGGATCGCTTTTCGACGCGGGGCCGGGCCTCGCCGTGCTCGCCGCGTTCGCGGGAGCGGTGCGGGAGGGGATGCGATGAGCCGAACGCTCTATCTTCTCGTTCGTCTTCGCGCGGGGGATCTCGCCGCGGCGACGGCGGAGGAAACGATCCGGAGGCGCGTTCGGGGAGGGGAGAAGCTCGTCCGGCTCGACCGCTCGGATCTTTGGGAGTTCACCTATCAAGACGGAAACGATTTTCGCGGGCGCCTGGAATCGATCGTGCGCGAGTCGAACCTCTTCGTGAACCCGAACAAGCACGCCTTCCGCTACGCCGAGGATTTCCGGCGCGGATGGCGGGAGGAGGGAGTCCTCGTCGTCGTGCGCGGGAAGGACGACCTCGAGGGGGCGGTCGCGGAGGAGACGCTCCGCTCGCGCGTTCGTCTTCCCGGTCTCGAGCGGGTCCGTTTCGCGACGCTCTGGTTTCTCCGGTTCCAGGAGGCGCGGGGGTGCGAGGCGCTCGCGCTCGCCGAATCGCTCGCGGTGGCGGCGAGCCCGAAGGGAGGCCTTCTCGTGAACCCGCACTATCAGGACTATACGATCGAGCTCGCGGAAACGGGGGAGGAGCCGGCGCGATGAGC
>VGIW01000061.1 GCA_016867715.1 Candidatus Eisenbacteria bacterium
TCCTGAATCCGGGGTCTTCGAGTGGTCCCAGGTCTATTCATGGGTGGCCTTCACGAACAACGGCGAGGTCCTCGCGCGGATCCAGATCGGGGACGTGACGGCGACGGAGCCGACGAGCTGGGGATCGGTGAAGAGCCTGTTCCGCTGAGTTCGGACCGGCTCCGGGTGTATTCGGAGGACGCGATACCGATTTCGGGGCGATTCGCGAGAAGGTATCCGATACCGGTATCCGATACCGGTATCCGTAGCTCGGAAATGAGGGAATAGGGTATCAGGTACCGAATTTTGAGCCAGGCTCGACGGAGGATGCAGACGATGAGACGATCCCCGCGCTTTGATCTTGCCGCGGTGTTCGTTCTCTCTCTTTTCCTCTCTCCCCACGCCTTCTGCCGCACGTGGGATGTGCTCGTAGACGGCACCGGCGACACCCCGACGATCCAAGCGGGGATCGACTCGGCGGCGGCGGGCGACACGGTGCTCGTCCACGACGGGATCTTCACGGGTCCCGGCAACCGGGGTCTTGTCTTCGGGGGAAAAGCGATCGTTCTCCGGTCCGTGTCCGGCCCCGAGGAAACCGTGATCGACTGCGAGGGGTCCGGCCGCGGGATCTTCATCGACGGCGAGGGATACGAGCCGACGGTGGAAGGCCTGACGATTCGAGGGGGGAGCGCGTACGGAGGAGGGGGGATTCTCGTCGAGGCCAGGGCCGTGATCCGAAATTGCCGGATCGTGGAGAACTCGTCGAACACGAACGGCGGAGGCATCTGCTCGTGGGACGCGTTCGTGCGGATCGAAGACTGCCTCGTTCGCGACAACACGGCCGCTCAAGAAGGAGGAGGGATCTGCGTCTGGATGGGACGGGGCGAGATCCGGCGCTCGATCCTCGCGTCGAACACGGGCGGGGGCGGAGGCGGGATCTGCTGCTACGGAGTCTCTGGGTCGATCGACCTGGACAGCTGTCTCGTGAGCGGAAACCTCGCCACCTACGGAGGAGGGGGGATCGCGGGGGGCGGCGACGAGGGGGTGCACCTGGAGTTCCGGCACACGACCGTCACGGGAAACCGGGCGTTCGTGGAAGGAGGAGGGATCCACGGCGGCGAGTACTACGACGTTCCCCATCGAGGCCGCCGGTCGATCGTTTGGGGGAACTGCGCCCCGTCTGCCGCCGAGATCTACGCCGAGCCGTGGCCGGGCTTCGTTCTGGAGTTCTCTGACGTCGACACTTCAGACTTCACGGGATGGAGCGGGGTCTGTCTCATCGAATCGATCTGCGAGGATCCGCTCTTTTGCGATCCCGCCGACTGTTCGAACGCTCCGACCGTCTCGGGCGATTACTCTCTCGACGCGGCCTCTCCCTGTCTGCCGGCGCAAACCGGCGGCTACCCAATCGGGGTCTACGAGCAGGGATGCGATTTCGCCACCGGGGTGGCCGAAGGGAACGATCGGCCGGGTGGGCTTTCCCGGCTTCGCGCGTTCCCGAACCCGTTCACGGGTGAGGTCAGCCTTCGCTACTCGCTGCCCGAAATCGCGCGCCGTCCGATCCTCGTCTACGACATCCGAGGGAGGGTCGTTCGAACCCTCGAGGCTTCGGGGCCGGCGGGCGTATCGACCTGGGACGGCGAGGACGAGAGCGGGCGCGCTGTTCCTCCCGGAGCGTATTTCGTGCGCATCGGTTCCGGTCCCGGGGAAGAGATCCGGAGGATCATGCGGATTCGCTGACTCGTGTCCTCGTATTACAGGTTTTCCGCGGCGGTTGGGGACGTTGCGAATTCTCGGAACTTGCTTCTCCGCCAGTTCTCTTCCCAATCCAGTTTCTCTGGTTTAGAGTCGAGAACCTATCTTCACTATTCGTCTTCCACCTCTGTGTTCTGGCGTAAGCAGATGGATCGTGAAGTTCCGTTCGTTCGGGACCTCCCCGCGGGCGCGCGGGCGCAACTGCTTGGCTGACTTCAACTTGGAGTCGCGCCGCTCCCCTTGCGCGAGGCGCGTTCGGCCCGTATGTTCTCCGTGACGCACATGGAGGCACACGATGGACCCGAACAGGCTGACCGAGAAATCTCACGAGGCTCTCCAGGCGGCCCAGGCGAGGGCGGTCGAGCGCGGCCACCAGGAGACGGACGGAGAGCACCTCTTGCTCGCCCTCCTCGACCAGGAGGGGGGGCTCTTCCCGCGCATCCTCGAGCGGATGGAGGTCGCCCCCGAGGCGGTGAAGGCCGAGGTCGAGCGGGAGCTCGCCCGGCGCCCCCGAGTCTCCGGGCCCGGCGCGGAAACGGGGAAGATCTATGTCACGCAGCGCCTACAGAAACTTCTCCTCAAGGCAGAAGAGGAAGCCGAGCGCCTGAAGGATGAATATCTCTCAGTTGAACATCTCGTTCTCGCTCTCGTCGCCGAGGGGAGCGCCTCGCCGGCGGGGACGATCCTCGCGCGGCACGGTGTGACGCGAGACTCCTTCCTCGCCGCCCTCACGAAGGTGCGCGGCAACCAGCGCGTCACGAGCCCGACCCCCGAGTCGTCCTACGAGGCGCTCGCCAAGTACGGCGTCGATCTCGTCGCGCTCGCCCGCGCGGGGAAGCTTGACCCGGTGATCGGGCGCGACGCCGAGATCCGCCGCGTCGTCCGCATCCTCTCCCGCAAGACGAAGAACAACCCGGTGCTGATCGGGGAGCCGGGCGTCGGGAAGACGGCGATCGTGGAGGGTCTCGCGCAGCGGATCGTCCGCGGCGACGTCCCCGAATGGCTCAAGGACCGGAGCATCTTCTCGCTCGACATGGGGGCGCTTCTCGCCGGCGCTAAGTACCGGGGCGAGTTCGAGGAGCGCCTGAAGGCGGTTCTCGCCGAGATCAAGAAGAGCGACGGCAGGATCCTCCTCTTCATCGACGAGATCCACAACATCGTCGGCGCAGGAAGGACCGAGGGATCGACCGACGCCGGGAACATGCTGAAGCCGATGCTCGCGCGCGGCGAGCTCCACTGCATCGGCGCGACCACCTTGGACGAGCACCGGAAGCACCTCGAGAAGGACGCGGCGCTCGAACGGCGTTTCCAACCGGTTCTCATCGACGCGCCGTCGGTCGAGGACACGATCTCGATTCTTCGAGGCCTCAAGGAACGCTTCGAGGTCCACCACGGAGTCCGCATCCAGGACAACGCGCTCGTCTCGGCCGCTATCCTCTCGAACCGCTACATCTCCGACCGTTTTCTTCCCGACAAGGCGATCGACCTCGTCGACGAAGCATGCGCGATGATCCGGACCGAGATCGACTCGATGCCGGCCGAGCTCGACGAGACGACTCGCCGCGTGATGCAGCTCGAGATCGAGGAAGCGGCGCTCCGCAAGGAGAAGGACAAGGCGAGCCGCGAGCGGCTCGATGCCCTCAAGAAGGAGCTTGCGGATCTCCAAGCGCAAGCGGACGCGATGCGCGCCCGCTGGCAGGCGGAGAAGGAATCGATCGGGAAGCTCCGCGCGCTCCGCGAGGAGATCGAGCAAGCGCGCCGCGAGGTCGAGAATGCCGAGCGGCGCTATGACCTGAACCGCGCCGCCGAGCTCCGGCACGGGAAGCTCCCCGATCTCGAAAGACGTCTCAAGGAAGAAGAATCGAAGGCGGCCGGCGGCGGCGAGGAGAGGCTTCTCCGCGAGGAGGTGACCGCGGAGGAGATCGCGGACGTCGTCTCGCGATGGACCGGGATCCCGGTGACGCGCCTCGTCGAGGGGGAGAAGGAGAAGCTCCTTCGCCTCGACGAGATCCTCCACCGCCGCGTGATCGGCCAGGACGAAGCGGTCCGTCTCGTCGCGGATGCGGTGATCCGCGCTCGTTCAGGCATCAAGGATCCCCGCCGCCCGATCGGCTCGTTCATCTTCCTCGGGCCGACCGGCGTCGGCAAGACCGAGCTTGCCAAGACGCTCGCCGAGGCGCTCTTCGACACCGAGGAGAACATGGTGCGCATCGACATGAGCGAGTACATGGAACGGCACACCGTCTCGCGCCTCGTCGGCGCGCCGCCGGGATACATCGGATACGAAGAAGGCGGCCAGCTCACCGAGGCGGTGCGGCGGAAGCCCTACGCGGTGATCCTCTTCGACGAGATCGAGAAAGCGCACGCGGACGTCTTCAACGTTCTTCTCCAGATCCTGGACGACGGGCGCCTCACCGACGCGCAAGGCCGCACGGTCGATTGTAAGAACACCGTGATCATCATGACGTCGAACATCGGGTCGACGCGGCTGCTCGAGGGGGTAACCGATCGGGGCGAGATCGAGGATGCTGCGCGCGAGGCGGTCTTCCGTGAGATGCGCGCCCACTTCCGCCCCGAGTTCCTGAACCGGGTGGACGACATCGTTCTCTTCAAGCCGCTCACGATCGAGGAGATCGAGAAGATCGTCGACCTTCTTACGGAAGAGCTCCGGAAGCGGCTCGTCGACCGCGGCGTTCGCCTCGATCTTACCGAAGAGGCGCGGGCGTTCGTCGCGAGGAAGGGCTTCGACCCGGTCTACGGCGCGCGCCCTCTGAAGCGCTACTTGCAGCATGAGCTCGAGAGCCGGATCGGCCGCGCCCTCATCGCGGGGGACGTCGCCGAGGGGTCGACGATCCGAGTCGCGGTAAAGGACGGCGCTCTCGACGTCGCGATCGACGGGGCGAGCGGAAAGCGGGGGGAGAAGTAGCGCCGCTCGCATCGCGCCACCGATCCCGCAAGATCGTCTTTGCAGTAGAAAGAAGAAGGCCGCCTCCCCGCGCGAGAGACGGCCTTCCGTTCGGCGGTCGTTTCGATTTATCGCAACACCACGACCTTTCGCGTCGCGCGGAAGGTTTCCGTTTCGAATCGGACGAAGTAGACGCCCGGCGCGACGAGGCGGCGCTCGTTGTTTCTTCCGTCCCACTCCTTCCGGTGATCGTATCCCGCGGAGAGAGGTTCGTCGAAGACCGTCCGGACGAGACGCCCGCTGATGTCGTAGACGCGGATCGTGACGCGCGACGGCTCGGCGAGGTTGAAGCGGATCCCGTACGGTTCGCCGCCGAGGAGGTAGGGGTTCGTCGCGGTCGAGTCGAAGAGCGTTTCGGTGCGGGTCGGGTTCGACGTGCGCACGGTGTTCGAGGGCATCGACTCGTATCCGGGGAGCGAATCGGAGACCGCGCGGACGAGGTAGTAGCGGACCCTGTCCGGCCGCGCCGTCCGGTACCAGCCGTGTTTCGGAAGGCGCGCTTCGGCGGGAACCATCCGCTCCCAAGGCCCCGCGGCCGAGGGGGCGCTGTAGAGGAAGACGCCGCTCACGAAGGGATCGACGATCTCCCATGCGAGAAGCACGTCGTCGCTCTCCTCGATCGTGAGGGCGCTGTCCATCGGCGACGCGAACCCTTTGTCGAGGAGCCAATTGTTAACATCGAAACGAACGCCCGCGATCGGCCCGCCGGCCGCGACGACGAACGTGTCGAGGAACGAGCGGACGGGAACCGCAATGTTCGTTACCCCGCCGTCCGCGAGCGCGATCGAGACATCGACGTCCGCCGCGAAGCACGTGTCCTGATCCGGATCCTGGGCGACGCGGAGCCAGAGCGTGTCTCCCGAGGCGCTCGCGAACGGAAGGAAGCGGAAGCTCGGCGAGCCCGAGAGGTAGACCCACTGGCGGAAGAAACGCTCGAGATCGAGCCCGCTCACCGCCTCGCATGTCGCTTGAAACTCCTCGGTGTTCGCGAAGCCTCCCCGCGCGAGCGATTCGGTCTTGTGCCGGTCGAGAATGTCGAAGAAGACCTCGTCGCCGACCGTGCGCCTGAGCATGTGAAGGACCCACGCGCCCTTGTTGTAGATTGCGCCGTAGAAGCGCGCGGAGAAGAGCGAATCGAGATCGGGGACCGGATCGACATAGACCGACTGCGACCCGTGGTACTCCTCGCGCCTCATGAACCCGGGAAGGATCTCGGGACCGCTTCGATGCTCGGCCCAAAGCGCCTCGGTGTAGGTCGCGAACCCTTCGTTCAGCCAGATGTCGTCCCAGTCCTCGCACGTCACGAGATCGCCCCACCACTGGTGCCCGAGCTCGTGGACGATCACCGCGTCGCTCCCTCGGTTTCCGACGATGAGGTTCGATCCGAAGCTGACGCAGGTGTTGTGCTCCATCGCCCCGGCGCCGAGGATCTCCGCGTGGCCGAAGCGCTCGTCGCGATACGGATACGGACCGTAGATCGTCTCGAGATGGGCGAACATTTCCGGGACGAGCGCGAACGTGATCTCGGCCGCGGCGCGATCCTCCGGGAAGATCCAATGCTCGATGGGAATCGCCGGGTCGACGCCGTTATCGTACGTGTCCGCGAGGAGCTCGTAGTTCGAGATCGCGATCATGACGAGATAGGGAGGGATCGGATGCCGGTGCTTCCACGTCGCGCGCATCCATCCGGGCTCCGACTGTTCGATCCGCTTCCGGAGGCCGTTCGAGATGCCGACGAGCCCCTCCGGATAGGTGATCGCGACCTGGACCGAGTCCGCCTTGTCCCACGGAACGTCCTTGCAGGGCCACCAGTAGCGGGAGAAGAACGGCTCGACCATCGTGTAGACGATCGGCTGGTTCCCGCGCGTCCTCCAGAGGAGCCCGTTTCGGTTGAAGGGACGCGGGTGCCCGCCGTATGAAACCTTCACGGCAAAAGATTCTCCGGCCCCGTACCGGCGGTCGAGATCGATCGAGAGGATTTCGTCCGCGTGCGCGAACGAGACGCCGTTCCCGCCCACCGAGTCGACCGCGAGCGAATCGACGAGATCGAGATCGATCCGATCGAGCGTGTCGACGAGCGCGCGCGCGTGCACCCACACCTCGCCGGCGAGCGACGAGTCGGACGGATCGACGCGAACCGAGAGATCGTAGAACGTGACGTCGTAGACCGGTTCGTGGAACGGAATCTTCGCCGGCGCTTCCCGCCCTGCGAGAATCGAGGAGACGCGCCGTTCCCACTCGAGCCGCCGGAACTCCTCGATCGGATCTTCGTCGTCCGCGCGCGCGGACGCAGCCAACATGGGGACGATCGCAGCGAGAAGAAGAACCAGGAGCCTCGTTTTCATCATCTTGGTCCTCGGGGTGGACGCTCGTCTTCAGACTTCGTTCGCTTATTATACCTTTTTCGCGTCTCGGCGGCGGGACTACTTCGAGGGGACGACGAACACGAGGACCGTATCGGAGGCGGTCGAGTCCGCTTCGTCTCTCGTCCGGGCGATGATCCGAAGGGCGGTGGTGTCGGCCGGCTCCTCGTCGACTGTCCAGCTCGCGGTCCAGCCGGCCTGGCCGTTCTCGACCGTGAAAAGGGAGGCCCCGATCTCGACATCCACCGAATCGGGCGCGGCGCGGCATGAGGCGGCGACGACGTTCCCGGTGATCGCGACGGTGCTCCCCTCCGCCACGAAGGAGCTCTCCGCGGGCGCGGTGATCGCGATCGCGAGGCGGACGGGAACGAAGCGGATCGCGTCCGATGCAGGGCTCGTCATCAGGTTCGTGAAGTCGTTCGAGAGCTGCACCCACACCTCGTACGTTCCGGCGGTGTCCCCGATCGTCCAGGTCGTGTTCGGCCGGAAGGAAACCCAGTTCTCGGGCGGATGCTCATTGATTGATGAAAGATTCATCAACGTCGCTTTCGCGTCGATCGAGAGGGAGACCTCGCAGACGCTCGCGATGCTGTCCCCTCCGGCGAGGACGACTGACACGTTCGTGAGCGGGTCGGGGAGAACCGAATCCGCGGCGACCGTGTCCGGGCCGAACTCGTTCCAGAACTCCGCGTAGAGCGTCTTCGTCGAGAGATCCGTTCCGAACACCCACTCGATGCCGAGCGAGTCGAGCGTCGCGAGCGAATCGAAGAGGAGGGTCGTGTCCGCCGCGTCGCCGAAGAGAGTGTCGGGTGAGAGGACGATCTTGTCGATGAGCGTTCCGGAAAGCTCGACGGGGACGCGCGCGCGCGCGACGGTCGACTCTCCGCCCGCGAGAACGAGGATTCCGCCGGTCGAGGCGGTCCGGATCATGTCGGCGATGACACTCGATGTGTCCGTCTCGCCGCGCGCCGCTCGAAGATAGAGGGTCTTCGTTCCCTTCCCTTCGGTGAGAATCCATGTCTTAGACGTATCAAATGATTCCCACTCGGCGCCTAGGAAGAGGGAATCCTCCGAGAGGATCATTCGGTCGGCGGCCTCGGCTCGAATGGAGATCGCGATCTCCCTCGCGGCGGTCGTCGCCGCGCCGCCCGCGAGCCGGAGGAGGGGAGGAACGGCGACCTCGACCGGCGGCCGTCCGGTCGTGTCCGCCTCGGAGCCGTCGAAGCCGATCGCGGCGATTCGATAATGCGAGGTCGTGAAGTACTGCGGGGCCGGATCGGTCCAGCTCGTTGCGTCCGCCCCGGCCGTGTCGACCCGCGCGAACTCGCTCTCCAAGCGGCTCGCGCGGAAGATCGCGTATCCCTGGAGCCCGTCGATCGAGAGGCGGTTCCAGCGAAGAGTAACCGAACCGTCCGCGTAGGATCCTTGAAGGCCATAGGGATTCCCGTTCGTGGAAGAGTTCCCGAGATCGAGCGGGTTGGTCGTCCCCTCTCGGCTCGGCTTCGAGTCGCAGGAAGCAAGGAGAAGGACCCCCGCGAGGAGGAGAAGAGTGAGAGAAGAAGAGATCCTCACGTTCGACTCCTAAAACGTAATGCGAAGCGCGAGAACGGGCGCCCCGCCGCGTTCCGAAAACCCCGTACGCAGCGCGATCCTTCCTGCGTCCGGATCGTGCTCGTAAGGGAACCGGAAGAACACGTCGAGCGCGGAGAGGCCGTAGACGACCGCCGCCGCGAGGAGCGCGCGGTCCCGGTTCGTCTCCGCCGACGCCATGCGATCGTACGCGCGGTCGCGCTCCGCGCGCGCGGCCGCGATCGCCACGTCGTCGACCGCGCGGTCGTAGGCGAGAGCGGCGTTCTCGTGGTCGTCCTTGCGATCGTGGAAGACGCCGTCTTGATGGTACGCGTAGCCGAGCACCGCCGCCTCGAGGAACAACACGGCGGCGGCATGAATCGGGCGCTCGGTGTAGTACGCTCCCCAGCCTGGGACGAGCAGGTTTCTCCAAAGCGCGTCCTGTCTTCTCTTCTCGCGGAGGTAGAGCACGCGCGATTCGCCCCGCTCCGGACCGATCCAAATCCTTTCCTCGCGGGTTTCGTACCCGCGTTTCGAGAGACGGATCGTGTGGATCCCGCGGGGGAGGACGATCGATTCGACGGGGACCTCGCCGATCGGCCGGCCGTCGATCGAGACCGAAGCGCCCGCGGTTCCGTGAACGCCGAGGATCCCGGTCGGTGCGGCCGGCTCGCCCGCCCGCGCGAGAAGCGGAAACCCTGCAACGAGAAGCGCGACTAAAAAACGCAAGGCGGTTCTCCCTCCGTCCGGGCGCATTCTACCAGCCCGTCCGTGTACCTGGTACCGGAAATCTGCTTGTGTCGCCTGATCGGCCGACCGACAATAGAACGAACACCGGTCCCAAGGCCGGCGCGTTGCGCCTCCGGGGGCCGCCGGGGTCACGATGGAAGTGGCGGCTCGAACGTCCGATCGCCGTGCCCTATGCGCGTCCGCGATCGTTCTCGCGGTCGCGCTCAAGATCGCGTGGCACCTTCTCGATCCGCATCCGTACTTTCTCCTCGGGGACAGCGCGGTTTATCTCGAGGAGGCGCGGACGCTCCATCCGGGGCTCGCTCGCCCCCTCGGGTATCCGGTCTTTCTTCGTTCCTTTCTCGGCATCTTCCGCGACATCCGCGCCGTCACCTTCCTCCAGGCGTGCCTCGCGCTTCTCGCTTCGTTCGTTCTTTTTCGGGCTGTACGCGCGCGCTTTCGGTCGGCGTTCGCGGCGGTCGGAACGTTCGTCCTTCTCGTCCTCTGGCCGTGGAGCGCGTTCTACGAAAAGACGATCCTCGCGGAATCCGTGACGCTCCTCCCCCTCGCGCTCAGCTTTCTTCTTCTCATCGGAAGCCGGCGGCCGGAGGCGTGCTTTCTTTCGGGAGTCTGTCTCGGCCTCGGAGCGCTCGTTCGACCGGTTCTTCTTTCCGTCGTTCCCGTCGGCCTTCTGTGGATTCTCGGGAAGGAGAGGCGCGAGGATCCGGCGCGGCTTCTTCGCTTGGGGGGTGCTCTTCTCGCGGGCCTCCTCATCCTCACCGCTCCCTACGCCGCCGGCATTCGCGTCCTCTCGGGTGCGTGGGGGATCGCGCACTTCGACGGATGGACCCTCTTCGGCTTGACCGGCGGGCACCTCGAGGTCGAAAACATACGAGATCCGGAAGTTCGAGAGGTCTTTCTTTCATGGCCTTCGGATCCGGCGGATCTCTCTCCGGCCGAGAGGATGTGGTCGGAGAAGAGCCCGGTGAAGGGGCTCCTTCGTCACTACAAAGAGAAATCGGGCGGGTCGGATGCGTTCGCCGCGGAGATGAAGGAGCACCTCGCTCATCGCCGGTGGGGGAGCGCGGCGAGGAGGGCGTTCTCGAGAGAACCGACCGAATGGGTGCGAACGAATCAGGCGCTTCGGAAGACTGCGAGAGACACGGTTCTCGATCATCCCGGCGCGTACCTCGCCGCGGTCCTCCAGGGAATCTCGGTCTTCTTCGTTCGCGGCGGCGAGCACAGACGGTACTTTCAGAGCCCGGAAACGGCCGAGCATCCCTTCGCGGTCGCGGATGCGAGGAGTCTGGGATCTCTCGAGCGATCGCTTCGGGCGTGGAACTCGAAGTGGGAGTGGCCTCGGAATGCGGGGGGGGGGGGCGACCCGGCTCGCGTACTCCGGCTACCGATTTCGGTTCGTTCTCCTCTTTCTTCCGCTCGCGGGTTTGGCGTTCATGGGACGAAGGCTTCTCCGAAGAGAGGAGTTCCTTCTCGCCCTCCTCTTCGTCTTGGCACTCTCGTTCGCCACGTCGGCGGTCAGCGTCGTCTATGACCGCTACACGGTGGTCGTCGTTCCCTTCCTGATCCTTCAGAGCGGCGTCGTGATCGATGAATGGCGCCGAGGAAGAGCGCGTGGGGAAGGCGGACGGCGATGAGAACCGCGTCCCTTCGTCTTCCGAGGATGTTCTCCGCTCGGGGAGCCGCCGGTCTCTCGGCGCTTCATCTTCTTCTCGCGCTCCTCTACAAACACGGGGTCGGGATCGACATCGAAGCAGACCCGACGATGACTTGGGATTGGCTTTGGCAAGCGCTCCCCGCAGAGGCTCTCCGGACGGATCTCTGGATGAGCCTCTGGAACCTCCACTCCCAGCCGCCGTTCTTCAACCTGTACGGCGCGCTCCTTCTCCGTCTCTCTCCCGCGCATCACTTGCAGCTCATGCACTACGCGAACATTCTTCTCGGCAGTCTTCTGATCTGCCTCGTCCCCGCCGGGTGGTACGCGAAGAACCTCGCGAAGTTCGGGTTCTTCGGCTCCTCGAGCTGGTACGGGATGAACCTCTGGAACGCGGTCTCGTTCCGATACGCGAAGCCGGACCTCATGCGGTTCGTCGAGGAGGGGGTTCTCGATCCGGTCGCGGCCGACGTCGTGACGGAACACAAGCGCTCGTTCTTCCGGCCCTCGGCCTACGAGAAGCACGGGTTCGATCGGAAAGCGGAGGAGCTCGTCCTTTCACGGGACGATTACAACAACATCAACATCCCGGACGTCTCGCGCGCGTACTTCCGAAACGCGCTTCGGATCCTTCGCCGGGACGCCGCCCACTATCTCGGGAACGTCGGCTGGGCGTATCGACAGTACGCCTCCCCGCCCTTCCGGGATCCTCATCATACGAAGAACATCCAGAAGCTCCCGATGCACATCCACGAATTTCTCTATTACCGTCTCTTGGAGGGGCAGTGGGCGGCGAATCGGATCGGCGAGCGTCTCGGGGAACGCTCCCTCGGATCGTTCTACTTCCTTCTTATCCCCCTCGGGCTTGTCGCATACGCGATTCCCCTCGTTCGTTCGTGCGAGCGCGATCCGCGCCGATGGGCGCGCCGCCTCCAAGAAGACGCGCCGATGGCGTTCACGATGCTCCTCGTGATCTACACGACGGTCGTCGGCTGCACCTTCGAGATCAACGAGAACGCGCGTTTCCGGTTCCTGGTGTCGCCGATCTTCCTCGCCTTCTTGGTCGTTCTCGGGAGCCGTATCCTCGCGGGACGAACATCAGCCAGGAGATAGAGAGGGGATTTCGAGAGAAACTATCGCGCGAGGAGCATCTTTCCCGCGCGCGTGCCGTCGTTCGTCTCGAGCCGGTAGAAATACACCCCGGAGCTGGCCGGAAGCCCGGCGTCGTTCGTCCCGTCCCACACGCGCTCGTGGTCGCCCGCGCCCAGCACGCGGCTCTCGAGGACGCGCACGATCCTCCCGACCGCGTCGTGAACGGAGAGCCTCGCGCTCGTGTTTCCGGGGAGCGTGAAGCGAATGGTCGTGGAAGGGTTGAATGGGTTCGGGCGGTTCCGGTGAAGCGCGAGGAGCGGCGCGCTCTCTCCGCCGGCGACCGCGGTCGGGACGACCGGCCCCGCGAGATACGCGATCGTCGCAATGCAGGCGCGCGTCACATCGACGCCGAAGTTCGCCTTGTTCATCTCGGTCGTGTCGCAGCTTCTGTGATAACAGGGGTAGAGATCCCATTCCTTCTCGATCGCGAGGAACGCCGGGAATCCCTCGTTCTGGAACGGGACGTGATCCGATCCCCAGCTGTAGTAATCGAGGCGCGTGGAAAGGCCGGTGTATTGGACGCACGCCTCGCGCATGATCTGCATGAGCCAATCCCACTCGTTCTCCCCTTCGATGATCAGCTTATAGGCGTTCTGGTACCAGGCGACCATGTCGCAGATCACGACGCCGAGGATCGAGTCCCCTTGCGCCGCTGCCTCCTGGGCGTAATGCGTCGATCCGTGGAGACCTTGCTCCTCGCCGGTGAACGCGATGAAGCGGATCGTCGAGCGGAACGAGTAGTCCTTGAGAATCTCCGCGGCGAGGAGGACCGCCGCCGTCCCGCTCGCGTTGTCGTTCGCCCCCGGCGCCGAAACGCTCGGGTTCCGCGAGGTCGCGTCGAGATGCCCGCCGATGATGTAGATCCGCTCGGGTGTTTCCGTCCCGGGGAGGGTCGCGATCACGTTCCGCGCGTTCGTTCCGGAAAACGTGAACGGATCGAACGCGACGTCGGCGAATCCCATCTCGAGAAATTGTTCATACACGTATCGTTCGGCCGTGTCGCATTGCGCGCTCGGCGTGTAGCGCGTCTCGATCGTGAAGGGATGGCCGGAGACGACGATCTCGTTCGAGCCGGCGAGGTTCCCGATCCACTGCATGTAGGAAGCGGAATCGACGCGATCGACCATCTGATCGACGACCGGCGGGAACTCGGTCGCGATCGTCTTTCTATGGGGAAGGACTCCGCGCGCGATCGGCTCTCGGAGAGGACGCTCGCGAAGCGGTCTTCCGGTAGTGACACCGTCGGTATCGGGAAGTTCTTCCCGCGACCAGACGATCGCGTTCGTTCCGTCCGTCCAGAGGATGTGCACGGCGGGTCGCCGCTCTCCGAGAACGCGCGCGAGCCCGGCGTCGACCGGCGCGTCTCCTTTCGATCGGACGAGATAAGTCGATCCGAACGTGGGGAGACGGATCGGACCCTGCACGGCGAACCCGGCGCGATGAAGCGCGCGCGCCGAGCTCTCGTCGCCCGCGAGGACGGCGTCGGGGAAGCGGTCGAGGAGGGAGGCGCCCGCGTCCCACGCGTTCTCGATCGTGCGGCCCGGTTCGAGCGGGGCGATCCAGAGTCGATCGGTCGCCCGCGCGGCCGACGAGAGAAGAAGAGCGAGAGAGAGCGCCAAGGAAAAGCTTCGCATCGAAAGGATTCCCTTCCTCGCTTCCGAATCGCCTGGGGTGTCCGGAAGCACGTTCATCCGGCCGGGGGGAGAAGGAAACCCGCCGCGGACGATCGATCCGAGGCGGGGAGACTCGAAGTCCTAACTGGCGACATTCTAACATGTTTCACCCGCGATGTCAATTCAGCTCGCCCGTTCCCGCTTTCTTCTCGCTCCTCCCCGTCGGCTCCCATCCCCGAGCCGTTGCGCCCGCCTGCCCCGGTCGCGTAACATGAATGTCTCACACTTTCTTCCGTGCGCCCCCTCGGGTGCCCGATCGAAACTCGCACTCGAAAAGAGGGATTCGATGAAGAGGATGACTTCCGCCGCCGCGACTCTCGCAGCGCTCCTCCTCCTTGCCGCCCCCGCGCACGGCGAGGAGATCCGCTTCGCGCTCTACCCGAGGATCTCTCCGGACGGGACGAAGATCGCCTTCTCCTACGACGGGGACATCTGGACCGTCCCTTCCGCCGGAGGGGAAGCGACGCGCATCACCGATCACGTTGCCTACGAAGGGTGGCCGGTCTGGTCGCCCGACGGAGAGCGGATCGCTTTCGCGTCGAACCGTTTCGGGAACATGGATGTCTTCACGGCGGACGCGCGAGGCGGGGAGCCGGCGCGCGTGACGTTTCACACGGGGACGGACATCCCCTGCGATTGGACGCCGGACGGAGGCGCGATCCTCTTCCAGTCGAGGCGCGAGGGTGCGGAGGATCTCTTTCTCGCGTCTCTCGGCGGCGGAACCCCGATCCGCGTGAGCGGGGTCTGGCTCGAACGCGAGGCGTTCGCCGATCTCTCGAACGACGGGAAGAAGGTCGTCTATTGCGACAACCGGTGCACGACCGGTTGGTCGCGGCGCTTCTTCAACTCGACCGACGCGGCGAACATCCTGATCTCCGACTTCTCGACGAGCGGAATCCGTCCGGCCGCGCTCACGGACGACACCTTCCACGATCTCTGGCCGCGCTTCTCGCCGGACGATCGGGAGATCTACTTCGCTTCCGGGCGGAACGGGGCGCTCAACGTTTTTCGAATGCCGGCGGAGGGGGGCGAGGCGGCGCAGCTCACGTCCCTCGAGAAGGACGTGCAGTGGCTCTCCCTCGCGGAGCGGGGCGGGCTTCTCGCCTTCTCGTCCGGCTTCGATCTCTACACGCTTCCTCTCGAAGGGGGGACCCCCCGCAAGGTCGATGTCCGTCTCCGGGCCGAGTTCAAGACGAACCCGGCCGAGGAGAAAACATTTACGGGCGAAATATCCGAGTTCCGAGTTTCGCCGGACGGGAAGAAGGCGGCCTTCGCCGTTCACGGCGAGATCTTCGTCGCGCGGGCGGAGAAGGGCGGGCGCGCGCGCCGCGTCACGAACACCCCTTGGCGCGAATCGGACATCGCCTGGCTCCCCGACTCGCGGCGGATCGTCTACGTCTCCGACCGGAACGGCGCGCTCGATCTCTTCATCGCCGACACGAAGACGGGAGAGGAGAAGCCGCTCTCGATCGGGCCGGACCACGATTCGAAGCCGGCCGTCTCGCCCGACGGGGAGTGGATCGCGTTCTATCGGGGGAACCGAGAGATCCGGCGGATCAAGCCGGCGGGGGGCGAATCGGAACGGATCGTGTCGGGGCGCTTTCTCGATCTTCGTTTGAACGCCACGTCCGAGTTCTCCTGGGCGCCCGACTCGCGTTGGATCGCCTACACGGCGTACGCGCCCGACTATCACACGGACATCCGCGTGCGGAATCTCGAGGACGGCGCCGATTCGCTGGTGAGCGCTCTCGCCGCGCACAACCACAGGCCGGTCTGGTCGCCGGACGGCGAGTATCTCTACTTCACCTCCTTCTTCCGCGAGAACGCCGATACGTACCGGGTGCGGCTCCAGCCGAAGAAGCCGCGCTTCGAGGAGGACCGTCTGGACAGCCTCTACGAGGAGAAATCCGAAGCGGAGGAGGAGAAGGACGAGAAGAAGAATGACAAAGAGAAAGAGAAGCCGAAGCCGGTCGTGATCGACTTCGAGAACATCTCGCTTCGCCAGGAGGCGTTCCCCGATCTCGCGAGCGAGGAATCCGAGCCGGTCTTCGCGGAGAAGGGGAAGACGGTCGTGTTCGCGGCGAACGTGATGGGCGAGGGGAGATTCGATCTCTGGTCCTTCCCGGCGGATGAGGAAGCCGAGGAGAAGAAGCTCGCGCAGCTCACGACGTCCGAGAAGGCGAAGAGCCGCCTCCAGGCGGTCGAGGACGCGGTCTGGTATCTCGAGGGCGGCAAGGTGAAGTGGCACGATCTCGCCAAGGGGAAGGGGGGAGCGCCGTCGTTCGAGGCGGAGATGCGGATCGATGTCGAGGCGGATCGCCGGCAGATGTTCCAAGAGGCGTGGGCGCTTCTCGCGGACCAGTTCTACGATCCGGAGTTCCACGGCGCCGATTGGGGGCGAGTGCGGGAGGAGTACGGGGCGGTCGTTCCTCACGCGCGGAACACCGAGGATTTCCACACGCTCGTCTCGATGATGCTCGGCGAGTTGAATGCTTCACACCTTGATATTTCGGTGCGAGGGGACGAGGGGAGCCCGCCGGAGACCGGCTACCTCGGGATCGAGCTCGATCACCCGCTTCTCGCGGAGGGGAGGTTCCGGGTTCGGTCGGTCCTTCCGGAGAGCCCCGCATCGCTCCGGGAATCGCGGATCGAGCCGGGCGAATACCTTCTTTCGGTGGACGGCGCGGCGCTCGGCCAAGGGACGAACCTTCACGAGATGCTCCACGGAAAAGTCGGCCGGCGGGTCGAGATCGAGGTTGCCCCGGGTCTCGACGGGAAGGAAAAGAGAGCGGTCCGCATCCGCCCGATCGGTCGGGCCGCGCACGTCGATCTCCAGTACGGCGAGTGGGAACGGGAAAGGCGCCGCTTGGTGGACGAATGGAGCGGCGGGAGGCTCGCCTATCTGCATGTCCGCAGCATGGGGAGCGCGGATCTCGTCCGCTTCCGGCGCGATCTCGTCTCGATCGCCGAGAAGAAGGAGGGGGCGGTGATCGATGTCCGCTACAACGGCGGGGGATGGATATCCGTCCATCTGCTTTCGATCTTGAGCGGGGAGACGTGGCTGCTCCGCGGCTTCCGCGGGGAGCCGCTCACCTCCGAGACGAAGATGCGCTCCTACGGATACGACAAGCCGACCGCTTTGCTCATCAACAATCGCTCGTATTCGAACGCGGAGATCTTCGCCGAGGGGTGGCGGAAGCTCGGGCTCGGCCCGATCGTGGGGATTCCGACCGCGGGAGCGGTGATCGGGACGGACAGTTGGACGTTGATCGACGGTTCCTTCTTTCGAAAGCCCTCGTGGGGCGCGTACACGCTGGAGGGGGAGAACCTCGAGAACAACGGCCGGAGGCCGGATCATCACGTGCCGAACACGTACAACGACTGGATGGATGGGCGCGACCCGCAGCTCCGGAAGGCGGTCGATCTCCTGCTCGAGGGGCTGGGTCCGAAGAAGTAGCCGTTATTGTCGATCACCTGCCGCCGCCACGACGAGCCGGGGCACCCCGTCGCGAAGAGCGACGGGGTGGCGAGGAAGCTCCTTCGCGCATGCGGCGCGAAGGAGAGACCCGCCGTCCGACGACCGACATCGCAACCACGGCGGGTGGCCACGGCCCGCCGAGGCGCCGCCTTCGCCGCGCCCGCTAAGAAGAAGAAGAAGAGACGATCGAGTCGGGCGCGGGCATCCCGCGAATCTCCATGATTCGCTCGATGGAGCGGCCGACGACCGAGTCGGGCGTGGACGCCCCGCCGGTGATCCCGATCGTCTGCGGTCCGGAAGGAAGCCACCCGCGCACGAGGATCGGATCCCCTCCAAGCGGCTTCGCGCGGATCGCGTCCGCGCTTTCGATGCACCCCGCCGACTCGATGTGAAAGGCGGGGACGCTGCGGCTCGCGATCTCGACGAGATGCCCGGTGTTCGAGCTGTTGAAGCCGCCGACGACGACCATTCGGTCGATCCCGCGCGCGAGAAGATCCCGGACCGCCCGCTGGCGATCCTCGGTCGCGCTGCAGATCGTGTCGAAGGCGCGAAAGTGCGCCTCGAGGTTCGCCTCCCCGTACCGATCGGACATCGCGCGGCGGAGCACATCCTGGATCGCGCGCGATTCCGATTCGAGCATGGTCGTCTGGTTGGCGAGGCCGATCTTCGAGAGGTGCTTCTCCGGATCGAACCCGGGACCGGCCGCCGCCGCGAAGCGCTCGCGGAATTCGGAGAAATCGTCCCGGACGATCCGCTCGGCGAGATTCTCCGCCTCCCGAAGGTCCCTCACGACGAGATACTTCCCATCGGCGCGCGCCGCGAGGACCTGCGAGCAGGTCGCCGCCGTCTCCTCGTGATCGTACTTGCCGTGGATCACCGACGTGAACCCGTCCGCGGCGTACTGGCGGACGCGCTTCCAGACGTTCAGCACGGAACCGCACGTTGTGTCGACGATCTCATATCCCTTGTCGACGAGGAACGCCATCTCCGGCGCGCGCGCCCCAAACGCGGGGATCAGGACGACATCCCCCGTCGCGAGCTCGCGGAAACGCTCTTCGAGACTCCCGCCCGACGGGAGGAAGCGGATCCCCATCTCGTCCAGATGGCGGTTCACACGCGGGTTGTGGATGATCTCCCCGGTGATCCAGATCCGGCGGCCGGGGAAGCGATGTCTCGCGGCGAACGCGTACTCGACCGCGCGATCGACCCCGTAGCAGAAGCCGAACTCCGCCGCGAGACGGATGGTCGTCTCCCCTGATCGGATCTCGAAGCCGTGCCGCCTGAGATGGTCGATGATCGGCGAGCGGAAGACCGCCGCCATCTCCTCCGCGGCCAGATTCCGAAGGTCCGGTGTGGCCCGAATGTCGCGGTCACCGTTCACGCGCTCCTCCCGATCAGCCGGCGCGGGCGAGGGGACGCCGTCCGTCATCAGAATAGGGAAATCGCGAGAAGGGCGCCAGGATCGGCTCGGCGGGGGAAAAAGAACCGGGGGGCCCGAAAGCCCCCCAATTAGCCTCGGCGGGTCGCCGCCGCCTCACGCTCCCCCACTGAGAACGGCGACGACTGGTGCCGAGGAAGCCCAAGGCCGGTCTCCCGTTCGGCCTTCGGTCTCTCCATCCCGCAACATGCGTGCCAAGTTGTTTACCAGAGGAAAGCAATGCGGGGACCGCTGGCGACAACCCATTTTCTGAAAATGGGTTAGGACGACTCACCTTCCGGCGAACCGTGCCTTCTGTACCGGGTGCCCGAGGCGCGGTACCAGGTACAGGAGCCAACCGGAGTTGCCGCCCGGTGGGTTCTAGGGGCCCATACAGCCGAATCGCTTGATTTGCAACTGGTTATGCCTGACAACTCCGCTTGGCGGCGCCGTCGGCCCCTTGCCAAGAAATGGTGACGATTTCTCCGCTTGGCCAACGGAGAGGAGCGTCCTTCGCCGTGCGGGTCAAAAAACCTCTTCGCTTGGGGGAAACCGCGCGGAGGAGCCGTCGGCCGGCTCTGCCTCCAGTCGAACGAGGGGACCGCCGGCGACTCACTTGCGGATCGAGAACGAGTCGATGAGCGCGCCCGAGGTATCGATGACGTCCGCGTGGAAGAGACGGTCCCGCACCGTGCAGTGAACGAAGAAGTGTTTGCCCTTGGTCCCCGCGACGAAGGCGCCCGCGGGAAGCCCCTCGAGGACTGGGAACTCGAGACCGATGTTCTGTCCGCGGTTGATCCGCCCGCCCCCGCCCCCGACCGTGAGATAGACGGTCGTGTTCTGCTTCCCTTCCGCCGCCTCGCCGTCTCGAATCGGCTTCGTTCGCGTGTAGCAGTGCTGGTCGCCGTTGAAGAAGACGTCGACGCCGGCATCCTCGATCAGCCGGCAGAACGAGTCCTTGCCCCGGCGGGCGCTCTCG
>VGIW01000062.1 GCA_016867715.1 Candidatus Eisenbacteria bacterium
TTCTCGACTTCAAGGACTACGCGTGCATGTCGGTTCAGTTCTGCCGGGGCTGCCCCTTCGACTGCGAGTTCTGCGACGTGGTCCTCTTGAACGGACGCGTCCCGAGGACAAAGACCGCGGATCAGGCCATTCGCGAGTTGGAGGCCCTCCGCACGGCCGGTTGGAAAGGCCCCGTCTTCCTTGTCGACGACAACTTCCTCGGCCACAAACCGCGCGTCAAGGAGCTGCTCCGGAGGATGATCGAGTGGCGCGAGAGGACGGGCGCTCGCGTCGACTTCCTCACCGAGGCGTCCGTCAACCTGGCCGACGAGCCGGAAATGATGAGCTTGATGGTGAAGGCAGGCTTCACGAAGGTCTTCGTCGGGATCGAGACGCCCGATGTCGAGAACCTTCGCTCGTGCAACAAACTCCAGAACGTGCGGCGCGACCTGGCGGACTCTGTTCGGAAGATCCATGCCGCGGGGCTCGAGGTGATGGGCGGCTTCATCATCGGGTTCGACGGGGACACCGAGGATGTCTTCCAGCGCCAGTTCGACTTCATTCAGAAGGCCGGCGTGGTGACGGCGATGGTCGGGCTGCTCAATGCGCTTCCGGGAACGAGACTCTATCGGCGGCTCGCGTCGGAAGGGCGGCTGCTCGACGAGTCGGACGGAAACAACACCAAATGCGCGTGCAACTTCGTCACGAAGCTCGGGCGCGAGGAGCTTCTTTCCGGGTATCGCGATCTCATGCGGAGGCTCTACGAACCCGAGACGTACTACGAGCGAGCCCGCATTCTGCTCCGAGAATGCAAGTTGTCCGGTCCTTCGGTTCCGATCGGGTGGCGCGAGGTGCACGCCTTCTTCCGATCGCTGTGGCATCTCGGCGTTCTTCATTCGGGGCGCGCGGCGTATTGGCGCTTCCTCGGACACGCGCTCGCCCACCATCCGAAGGCGTTCGGGCTCGCGGCCGCGCTCGCGATTTACGGCCATCACTTCCGCGTCGTGGCGCAAACGCTGTAGCGACGGCCCCCACCCGGACGAACGGCTCGAGATCAGTCCGTCTGAATCACCAAGTAGCGGACTTTTCGGAACTCCAGCGGGTTCAAGATGTGAAGCCCGGTTCTCTCCCCGTCGGCAGGGACCAGTTTGTAGCTCGCGCGATTCTGACCGCTGAGGACGACCGGGTTGCGCCCCGTGATGAAGAGAGTCCTGTTTCTGTCCGTATCGAACGGTTTGAAGTGTCTCGGGTCCTGCGTTCCGGAGAGGCGCACGGACTTCCCCAGCCCGAGGATCCCGCCGGTCTCCTGGACGATTCCGAGGCGCTTCAAGTTCTTCTTGTTGTCGATGACGTAGTGAATCGTGGCAAGCTCCCGGTTCCGTTCGTCGATGACGCGCTCCTGCTCCGCGATCCGCCGCTCGCCCTCGGCGACGTCGCTTTCCAGCTCGCCCACGCGCATCCGGAGCGAATCGACCCGTGCGGTTAGGAAGGCGATCACTTCCTCGCGCTGCTCGATCGAGCGCTTGAGGTTCTCCACGAGCTTCTCCAGCCCCGCGACCCGCCCCTCGCTCTCTTTGAGACGATCCTCGAGATCACGAATCATCCGTTTGCCGATCCGGATCCCCTCGTTAAGGTCCGAGATCCTCTCCAAGATCTGTCGGCGGCCCGCTTCCGTGAGGGAACTCCTCGCCTCGACGGTGCGCGAAAGGCGCATCACCTGAGCCTCGCTCGGAAGGATCGCGATGAGGCTGTCCTGGATCTCGACGATCGCTTCGAGCGCGGCTTCGTAGCTCGTGCGGAGGGAGTCCCTCGATGCGCTCGTGGAATCGTAAAGGAGGCGCGTCGCCCGATGTTCCTTCCGTTCCACGAGGAACGCGGCGAGAAGACCGGCCGCGAAGAGCGCGATCAGAATGGGAAGAACGAGTCGTTTCATGACTCAACCTCCTTTGCGGGGACGAACGCTGAGCGAGGAAGAAGAACGCCCCCTTCATCTCGCCGAATTCTACCACCGGACCGGCGGCGCGCGTCCCTGATTCCTGGGCGCGGCCCCGCGCCGCGCGAACGGCGATCATGGTAAGATCGAACGCGCTTGCCGCCGCGAGCGGCGAGGCGCGTTCTCCGAACGGAAGGAATCGAGCGTGTTTCCCCTCCGCGACGAAAACCCGACGCTGCATCATTCGATCGCGACGTTCGCGCTTGTCGCGGCGAACGCGGTCGTTTGGATCTTCGTTCAGAAGATGGGGACGACCCCCGCGCTGATCCAGTCGGTCTGGAAGTTCGGGGTCATTCCGGGAGAGCTCCTCGGGCGCGTGCCGGAAGGTCTCGAGGTGCCCGCCGGAGAGGAGATGGTCGCGATCCTCGACGGAAGGGCGAATTGGTGGACGGTGCTCACCTCGATGTTCATGCACGGCGGGTGGTTTCACCTGATCGGAAACATGTGGTTCCTCTCGGTCTTCGGGGACAACGTCGAGGACGCGATGGGCTCGATCCGCTTCGTGTTCTTCTACGTGCTCTCCGGGATCGCGGCGGTGGCCGCCCAGATTCTCTCCGATCCGTCCAGCGTCCTGCCGATGGTCGGCGCGTCGGGCGCGATCGGCGGGGTGATGGGAGCCTACCTCGTCTTCTATCCGAGAGCTCCCGTTCATCTTCTCGTGCTCTTCGGGTTCATCCCCGCGCGCATCGTGGTTCCCGCTTTCTTCATGCTCGGGTACTGGTTCCTCTTGCAGTTGATCGCCGGGTCGCTCGACCGCGGGGCGGGCGGCGTGGCTTTCTGGGCGCACGTCGGCGGTTTCGCCGCAGGCTTCCTCCTCGCTCGGGTCTTCTGCCATCCCGGCCGCCTCTCGGCCTGCCGCGGGCGCAGGGGCCGCGCGGAGGGCTTGGTCCGCCGTCTCCCTTCTCGGCGCATCTAAAGCGGACCGGCGGACGACCGAAGCCCCCCTGCGACGCTCAACCGATCCTCGCTCGTCCGCGGCGCGCCTTGTATCGCGTTTTTTCGCAATCCGTTATGGCGCCCCCTTCTTTTTCGTTTCGAGGTCCCAGTCGGCGCGCGGTATCTTGGGAAAGAGGGGAACCCTGCGGCCACTCGAGGAAGCCGCTCCGGCCCGTTCGCCGGAGCCGCCGCGAAAGCTGCTTATTTCGGAACGCAACCTATCGGGGGAAGATCCATGCGGAATCGTTCGATTGCACGGTCAATCATTCGTCTCTCAATTCTCGTGTCCGCCCTCGCCGCCGTTTCCGCCTCGGCGGCCGCCCCGGAAGCGAGAACGCACGACATCACGGTCGAGGACTACTTCACCCAGGGGTTCGTTTCCGATTGCAAGATCTCTCCGGACGGACGGCACATCGCCTTCGCCGATCTCCGTTGGGATCTCGACGCGGACACCCGCCACACCGACCTCTGGATCGTGAACATCGCGACCCGCGCGATGAGCCGCGTGACGTTCCACCCGGGGAACGACGGCAGCCCCGAATGGAGCTCCGACGGACGCTGGCTTCACTTCACCAGCGCGCGCGGCAAGGAGGACGAGCTTCCTCCGTCCAACGGCAAGACCCAGGTTTGGAAAGTCTCCGTCGAGGGGGGCGAGCCGGTCCCGGTCACGCGCTTCAAAGACGGCGTGGACGGCTACGCGCTCTCGCGGGACGGGCGGACTCTCTACTACGCCCGGTCGAGCGAGGAGGTCGACGATCCCTGGAAAGAGATGAAGGAGAAGTTCGATGACCTCGAGTACGGCAAGGGGGTCATGAACTACAGCGAACTTTGGGCGCTCGATTTGGAAACATGGAGGACCGAGAAGCTGGTTGACGAGAATCGGGTGATCCGCGAGTTCGCCGTCTCGCCGGACGGGGGACGGATCGCGATGATCACGACTCCCACCGAGGAGCTGATCACGAACGAGGGCCTTTCGCGGGTGGATGTCTGGAATCGGAAGACGCGCGAGACGATCACGATTCCCGACGAGCTCTGGCGGGAGGAAGCTCCCTCTCCATACGGCTGGCTCGGAGGGCTCGCGTGGTCCGCCGACGGATCGAAGCTCGCCTTCCATGTCGATTTCGACGGCTATCCCTCGGAGATTCTGGTCGCGCACTTTGGAAGCGGCGATGTGTTCGCGCAGCGCCTCGCTCGCCCGGGCGAGTTCTCGTTGGGCGGGGGCGGGACGCTCCAGTGGATCGGTACCTCGAGCGATCTCTGCCTCATGGCGGAGGAGAAGGCGCGCGTTCGCGTCGCCTGCATCCGCGACGTGCGGCGCGGCGGCCAGGGACGGTTCGACATCCTCACCCCCGGCGAATGGGTCGCGAAGAGCTTTCACATCTCCCCCGACGGAGCTCTTCTCGCGGCCGCCCTCGGGGACGTGACGCAGCCGAACGACATCTTCCTCACCTCGACACGCGGCAGGCCGAAGCTCGAGCGGATCACGCGCATCAACCCGCAGGTGGACACGTGGAAGCTCCCCAAGATCGAGATCGTGAAGTGGGCGGGCGCGCGCGGGGACACGGTCGAGGGGATTCTCGAGCTTCCGCACGACTACCAGCCGGGCACGAAGCTCCCGCTTCATGTCGCGCTCCACGGAGGGCCGACCGACGCGGACAAGTACTATTTCGAGTATTGGATCTACGGGCGCGGTCTTTGGCCCTCGCTCGGATGGGCGGTCTTCGCTCCGAACTACCGCGGATCGACCGGCTACGGCGACAAGTTCATGACCGATCTCATCGGAGCCGAATGCGCGATCGAGGTCGAGGACGTCCTGAAGGGCGTCGATTGGCTCATCGAGCGGGGCATCGCCGATCCGGAGAAGATGGCGGTGTCCGGATGGAGCAACGGAGGCTTCCTCGCGAACTGCATCATCACCGAGACCGATCGGTTCAAGGCCGCCTCGAGCGGCGCGGGAGTTCTCGATATGTCGCTCCAGTGGGGGATCGAGGACACGCCCGGCCACGTGATCAACTACATGGAGGGTCTCCCTTGGGAGAAACCCGAGGCATACCTGAAGGCTTCCCCTCTCTGGCGTCTCGACAAGACGAGGACGCCGACACTGATTCACGTGGGCGCGGCGGACTCGCGCGTGCCGGCGGCGCACTCGCGGGCCCTCTTCCGCGGGCTCGATTTCTACCTCGAGATTCCGTCGGAGCTTATCGTCTATCCGGGGCAAGGGCACGGTCTCGGGAAGTACACGCATCGAAAGGCGAAGGTCGAGTGGGACATCGCCTGGTTCGATCATCACGTTCTCGGCAAACCGTTCGAGGAGCCGAAGGAGAAGTGAGCGGAACGCTCGGCGCCCGGGCCTCCGCGGCCGGGAAGTGCATGACCCGTCACAAGGAGAAGTCGCCGGGTCTCTACATATGATGGTTCATACCCAAGCATGCGATGCACAATATGACTTGCATTGACTGCCACGGCGCGTCGATGTCCGTACGAACGGCCGATCCCGTACGATTGCACGCTCTGCCATTTGTTTCTTTCGAACGGCTCGAGCGCCCCCTTCGCGTTCCTGGAGGCTCCGGACTCGACCTCCGCCGGCTTCTCCATGCACGCGGACCTGCGGGACGAGCTTCTTCGCTCATCGTCTCGGCAAGACCGAACGCGCTCCGTTTCCGGCTGGACGCGGAGCGCGGCTTCGGGTAGAATCTCCGGGAAAGGCGGCGGCATCCCCCGTTCGCCGCGAGTCAACCCCGAGTTCATGCGGGCTCGTCCCGCCGGAGACCGATGAAGACGCGTGTTCTACGATACGGACTGCTCGGCACGGTTCTCGCCTCGGTGATCTACCTTGCGCTCGGGTTCGGGAGCCGCTCCTTCGAGGCCTATTGTCCTTTCGGCGGGATGGAGGCGCTCTGGGGTCTCTTCCGGACCCAGGAGTTCACCTGCGCCCTCGGCCCGCTCAATCTCTCCATGTTTCTCGCGGTTCTCGGCCTCGCGCTCCTCGCGAAGAAGGCGTTCTGCGGCTGGGCCTGCCCGATCGGATTCCTCAGCGAGGCGGCCGCGAGGCTGAGCGGCCTCATCCGCAAGGGGGCGCGGCGTCCCGGCCCGCGGCTGAACGAACGGCTGAAGCTCCTCCGCTATGTCGCGCTCGTCGTTTCCCTCTACTTCACCTATCGCCTGGGAGAGCTCGTTCTCAGGGGCTTCGATCCTTTCTATATCATCTTTTCGGGTTTCGGGCACGGAACGCTCGGCTGGATCACCTACGCGACGCTCGGCGCGCTCGTCCTCGGATCGCTCGCCGTGCCGATGTTCTTCTGCCGGTATCTCTGTCCGTTGGGGGCGACGCTCGACCCCTTCAGCCGCCTGGGTTTCGTTAAGATCGTGAGGAACCGCGATCTCTGCACAGCCTGCGGGGATTGCGGCGCCGCGTGCCCTCACGACATCCGTCCCCAAGATGCGGATGCGGTTCGGAGCCGAGACTGCACGAATTGTCTCGAGTGCATCGATGCTTGCCCCGCGAAGGGATCGCTGACCCTCCGGGCCACGTTGTAGGTCGAACGATGAACGTACCGCGCTTCTTCCTGCCCGTCTTCGTGATCGCCGCGCTCTTCGGGGGCTACGCGCTTCGGACCTCCTTCACGCAACCGACCGCCCAGGCGAGCTTCGGCGGCGAAGGGAGCGAGACGCTCGTCTGCACGGTCGAGGGGCTGAAGTGCAAGGGGACGGCGGGGTTCTTCATGAAGCTGTACGAAGACCGGCCGGGGATCGCGTCGATCGAGACGTTCGCGACCGAGCACAAGGCGGTCTTCACGTACAATCCCTCTCTTGTCACTCCAAGCGATATCCGCGCGATCATGGAGGCGCCGGTCCCTCTGCGGGACGGACGCGAAGTCCAGGTCTTCCGCTGCGCCGAGATGAAGTAGGTCTTTTCCACCAGCCGATCGACCGGGTCCGCCCTCCGATCGTTTGCGTCATTCGATGCTCGTCGCGGCGGTCCCTTTCTTGAGAGAATGGAGCCCCATGCGGTCTCGCGCGCGGGATTCGGACGCGGGCACTCCGAGCACCCGCCGGGCGCGGAGACGTCGGGAGGTCGGCGGTAGCGGAGGTGCACGATGAGAAGATGGACGAGGCGCGAGTTCCTGGGAGCCGCTCTCGCGGGGGGAGCGGGGCTTGTTCTTCTCCCGCCGCTCGGGTGCGGGACCGCAGCCCGCCGGGGAATCCTCGATGTTCCGGCGGAAGGCTATCCTCTCGTCGAGGCGGAGGGTTCCTACGGGGAGATCGGCTATCAACTCGGTTTAGCCATGAAGGAATCGATCCGTGAGTTCTATCGATACTCGAAGACGTTCGCGCGATGCCGCGAGTACGCGAGCGGCGGCGGCGAGAAGCGCCTCGATGCGATGTTCGAGCGCGCGCGTTCGGTCTTCCCCCATCTCGTGGAGGAGGCGGAAGGGATGGCCGAGGCGCTGGAGATCCCGTTCGCCGTCTTCTTCGCCTACCAGTGCCGATCGGAGATCGAGGCGCTCGCCTGTTCTCCGGGCTGCTCGACGCTCGCCCTCGCCGGGGGCGGGCGCTTCATCCTCGCCCACAACGAGGACGGCGACGATCTCGAGGTCGGACGGATGATCGTGGCCCGGGTCTCCGCGCCGAGCGGGCGAACCTTCGTCACGTTCGTGTATCCGGGCCTCATCCCCGGCAACGGTCCGGGCTTCAACGACGCCGGGATCGTGCAGACGACGAACTTCGTGGAACCGCACGCGGTGGCGGACGGCGTTCCGCGCTATTTCGTCGGGAGGTCGATTCTCGAGGCGGCGAGTCTGGACGAGGCGGTCGCGCTTGCGACGGTCGAGCCGCGCGCCTTCTCGTGGCACCACAATCTCGGCTCTCTCGCCGAGGGGCGCCTTTTCTCCATCGAAACCGTCGCCCACCCGCGCCCCTTTCACGACGTGATCGAGGTCGAGGGCTTCTTTCTTCACACGAACCACTTCGTCCATCCGGCGATGGGAGGAGGCGACCCGGAAGGGGATCGGCCTTTTGATAGAATCGATGTGTCCACGCGGACCCGCTGGGAAGTGCTCACGCGCGCGGTGAGGGAGGAGCGGGTTCCGGCGACCGCCGCGGATTTCATGGCTCTTCTCTCTCTGCACGAGGGAGGGCCGTACGGCCCGTGCCGCCACCCGGAGGGGAAGGTTCGAGGGGTCACGCTCGGCGCCGGTCTGTTCGATTCGAGCGTTCCCGGAATGACCCTCTACCACGGCAATCCGTGCGAGGAACGGGCGGCGCGGTACGCGATCGTGCCCGAGCCGGCGGTCTTGGAGTCCGCGGGATCCCGGAGATGACCGGGCCGGGCGATCGGGGCGCTCGACCGCCGAGCCCTCTTCGCGGCGAGCCGAACCCGTGGTAGCATAGGGGCCCGGAGACGCCGTCGCGCCGGGCTTTCCCAGGATCGGCGGGCGCGGATGCCGTTTCCTCCTAGCGGACGGCCGGGGCGCCTTGCTTTCCGGCGAGGATGGAATCTCGCGGTCGACCGGACTGCTTGATACAAGAAAGGTCGAGAGGTGTGTCGATGGGAATGACGGTTGTCCAGAAAATCCTCGCCGGGGCGTCGGGCCGGCGGGACGTGTTGGTGGGGGATGTGGTCGAGCCCCGCGTGGACATCGCGATGTCGCACGAGAACGCGGCGCTCGTGATCAATCAATTCAACGAGGTGTTCAAGGAGACGGGCCGCGCGCCGGAAGTGTGGGACCCCTCCAAGATCGTCATCATCTTCGATCACCGCGTTCCGGCGGAGAGCGCGAAGACCGCGACAAACCAGAAGAAGATCCGCGATTTCGTCCGGAAGCAGGGGATTCCGAACTTCCACGACGTGCGCGGGGACGAGGGGGGAATCTGCCATCAAGTCCTTCCCGAGAACGGCTACATCCGTCCGGGGAGCGTGGTGGTCGGCACGGACAGCCACACGACGAGCCACGGCGCGCTCGGCGCCTTCTCGTTCGGGATCGGCGCGACCGAGATGGCCGCCGTCTGGACTCTAGGGCGCGTGCTGAACGTCGAGGTGCCCGGAACGATCCGGGTGACGGTCGGGGGGCGCTTTCCGGAAGGCGTCGGGCCGAAGGATCTCATCCTCTATCTGATCGGCAAGCTGACCGCGGAGGGGGCGAACTACCGCGTGATCGAGTTTCACGGGGACGCCATCCGGAGCTTGCCGATGTCGGGGCGGATCACCATCTGCAACATGACGGTGGAGGCGGGCGCGACGTCGGGGATCGTCCCGGCCGACGAAGAGACCGAGCGCTATCTTCGCGAGGAAGCAGGCCTCTCGGGGCCTTTCGACCGGGTCGCCCCGGATCGGGACGCGTCGTACGCCGAGGAGGTCGCCGTCGACGTGGGCGCCCTCGCGCCGCAGGTCGCCTGCCCGCACACGGTGGACCACGTGAAGCCGATCCAGGAGGTCGCCGGAACCAAGGTCGATCAGATCGTGATCGGTTCGTGCACGAACGGAAGGTTCGACGATCTCGAGACAGCCGCGCGCATCCTCCGCGGGAAGAAGATCGCGAAGGGCGTTCGGATGCTCGTCTTTCCCGCGTCGTGGCGGATCTACAAGCGCGCGCTGAAGGAGGGGATTCTCGAGAGCTTGGTCGATTCGGGAGCGGTCATCGTGAACCCCGGATGCGGCTGCTGCCTCGGCGTGCACCAGGGAGCGCTCGGAGACGGAGAGGTCGCGCTCTCGACGACCAACCGGAACTTCAAGGGCCGGATGGGAAACCCGAACGCGGAGGTCTATCTCTGTTCGCCCGCGACGGCCGCGGCGTCGTCGGTGACCGGCGCGATCACCGATCCGAGAAAGGTTGGGTAGGAACATGGCGAAGGTCGTCTTCAAGATCGGCGACGACGTTTCCACCGATACGATCTATCCGGGGCGCTTCATGGCGACGGTTCTCCCGTCGGAGACGCCGCAGCACGCGTTCGCGGATTTCCCGGAGATCAACCGGATGATCCGCGAGAAGAAGATCGAGCCGGGGAGCGTGATCGTGGCCGGACAGAACTTCGGGTGCGGCTCGTCGCGCGAGCAGGCTGCTTCATGCCTCAAGGGACCGGATCTCGTCGTCGTCGCGAGAGGTTTCGCGCGCATCTTCCTCCAGAACTCGATCAACCTCGGGCTCCGCACGGTGATCTGCCCGGAGATCGAGGCTTCCGAGGGGGACGAGCTGGAGATCGGGCTCGACTCGGTGACGAACCGGACGACCGGGAAGACCTATGCGGTCCATCCCCTGCCGAAGGCGCGCCAAGCGATTGTGGACGCGGGCGGGCTGATCCCATACACGCGGAAGCTATTGCTGGAGAAGAAGTAAGGGGAGGGAGCGAGCCGCAACGAGGAAACGACCGCATCTCGCGGCGGTTCGCGCCCTCCCGTGTTCCGCGGCGGGGAGGTGCGGCCGTGGCGCCGGTGCCTTGCCGCGGATGGCGATCAGCTCTTCTTGGAGGTCCGTACGCTGACGCCGCTCCAGACGCGATTCACCTTCTTGGTGTTGCACTTGGGACAGGTCACCTTCTTCGGATCGTACTCGGTGATCGACCGGACGATCTGGAACTTCTTCTTGCACTCGCGGCACTGGAACTCGTAAATCGGCATGACCTTCTCCTCCGAGTGAATCGGGAAACCCCGCGGATAAGGATAGCACGAAAACGCGGCGGGGCCGCAAGGCCGCTCGGCCGGCCCGTGTCCGATTCTGGTTCCCTCGGTTCGCAAGTCTCGTTACAATCCGGCGAGGAGGAGGCGGTCCGGGGGGCGGCCCGCCGCAAGAATCTCAACGATGAACGCACGAGCCGAACAACCGAACAGCGCGCTGAAGACCATTGCGCTCGACTACTGGTATGGGCTCAAGGGCCTTTTCGGCTGTCCTCGCGAGATCTGGATCGCTTTTCTTGTCAAGATCCTCGAGAGCCTCTGCTATTTCTCGTCGGTTCTCATGCTCATGATCTTCCTCACCCAGGACATGGGGCTCTCGGACACGGTCTCGGGCACGATCTTCGGAATCTTCTCGGCGTCGATGTCCTTCTTCATGCTCTTCGTCGGCTTCATCGCGGATTCGCTCGGAATCAAGCGCGCGCTGATCGTCGGTCTTCTTCTTGCGCTCGTCGGGAGGATCGCGATCACCTTCACGACGAGCGCGTGGGTGGTCTTCCCCGGGCTCTTCTTCCTCTCCGTCGGGTTCGCCTACATGATCCCGCTCCTCGCGGCGGCGGTGAAGCTCTTCTCGAACCGCGAGGCGCAGAAGTACGCCTTCTCCTGGTACTACGTCGTGATGAACGTCGGGTCGCTCGCGGCGGGAATCACCCTTGACCCGATCCGCACCCATTTCACCGAGGTCATGACGTTCCGGGCTCTTGGCGCGGAGTTCCTCGTACGGCCTTCCCAGGTCGTCTTCCTCGTGGGCGTCCTCGCGACCCTCGTCTCCCTCGTTCTCGTCGTCTTCCTGATCCGGAGCCGCATCCCCTCGCGGGATGAAGAGGGCGCGCGCGGCGCGTCTTCTCCCGCGAAGACGGCGGCTCGTCCCGCGCCGGAGCCGAAGCCGAGGGAGTCCGCCTGGGCGATCATGAAGGACGTGACGAAGGAGAAGCGGTTCTGGATCTTCATCGTGTTCATCTTCCTGCTCGTTCTCGTGAAGATGATCTTCCAGTACAACCACTCTCTCTATCCGCTTTACATGGAAAGGATAGGGCTCAAGGAGTGGACCGGGAAGCTCTACAGCATCAACCCGTTCATCATCATCTTTCTCGTGCCGGTGATGACGGCGCTCACGGGGCGGTACCGAGCGTACACGGTGATCTTAATCGGCTCGTTCGTGAGCGCGCTCTCGGTCTTCTTCATGGGGCTCGGCGAGAGCATCGGGCTCATCGTTCTCTTCCAGGTCGTCCTCTCTCTCGGCGAAGCGGTCTACTCGCCGCGTCTCTACGACTACACGGCGACGATCGCGCCCAAGGGGCGCGAGGCTTCCTACATGGCGTACTCGAAGGCGCCGATGTTCTTCGCGAAGGTCGCGGCCGGTCCGATCACCGGGATTCTCCTCGCGAGGCTCTGTCCGGCGGAGGGGCCGAGGAACACCGAGCTCATGTGGATCCTCGTCGGCGCCTCGACGATGGTCTCTCCGATCGCGCTCCTTCTCGGATGGAAGTGGCTCGACGTGGAACGCCGCAAGGAACGGGACGAAGCGGCCGCGGCGGCCGCCGGAGGCCCGGAGCCGGCCGCAGCCCCTGCGCGCGGCGGCCCTTCGGGCTGAGGCGGCCCGCCCTCGGCGCGATCCCGCTTCCCGCGACAAGAACGCAGGCGTCTCTCGGCTCAGCATCCGAGGATTGAGATGTCGGTCGGGGCGGTCCCGGTCTTAGCAGAACCGGCCGCAGCTCCTTCTCCCGCGATCTCATCCGCCCCGAGGACCTCGCGATACCCCTCGATGTCCATGAACCCGTGCCCGCTCACGTTGAAGGCAATGACCTTCTCCTCGCCCGTCTTCTTGCACGCCAGCGCCTCATCGATCGCGCAGCAGACGCTGTATGCCGACTCGGGAGCGGGGAGAAACCCCTCGGTTCGCATGAAGACGAGCGCGTTTCGAAAGACGTGCTTCTCGTCGGTCGGGTACGCGATCGTGTCGATGAGACCGCGATGCCGGAGAAGGCTCAGAATCGGCGAGCATCCGTGATACCGGAGGCCGTCACCCTTGATCGGCAGCATCTCGGCCGTGTGGCCGAGCGTGTACATCTTGAGAAGAGGCGTGATCTCGGCGTGGTCGGCGAAATTGTAGCGGTACTCCCCCTGGAGATTCGGAGCCGCTTGGCTCTGCGCCGCGAGAAAACGGATCCTGCTCCGCTTCGCGAGGACCTCCCCAACGAATGGGAGCACGAAACCGCCGAAGTTGCTCCCTCCCCCGAGGCAGGAGATCATGAGGTCCGGGCGGTCTCCCGCCTTCTCGAACTGCTTCTGCGTTTCGAGACCGATGATCGTCTGGTGCATGAGAACGTGGTTCAGGACGGAGCCGAGGGAGTAGATCGCCTTCGGATCGTTCTTGGCGTCCTCGAGCCCCTCGGAAATCGCGATGCCGAGCGATCCCGGGTGGTTCGGGTTCTCTCGATAGAGCTTCTCCCCGACCTCGGTCCGGTCGCTCGGCGAAGCGTAGACTTCGGCGCCGAGCATCCGCATGAAGCCGAGGCGCGCTTGCTTCCATCGATGGACGGCACGCACCCAGTACACGGTGCACCGAAGCCCCGCGAGGGCGCAGGCGTAGGCGAGCGCCGTTCCCCACTGTCCCGCGCCGGTCTCGGTCGTGAGGCGCTCGTATCCTTCCCGCCGCGCGTAATACGCTTGTGCGATCGCCGTGTTCACCTTGTGGCTTCCCGTCGGGCTGTAGAACTCGGACTTGTAGTAAAGGCGCGCCGGCGTGCCGAGCTCCGCTTCGAGGTTGAGGGCGCGGAAGAGGGGACGCGGGCGTCCCGCCTGGAGGTAGAGCTGGCGGAGCCCCTCGGGGATCTCGATCCAACGCTCTCCGGACATCTCTTGCTTCAAGCATTCGCCGATGAGAAGCTGCGGGAGATCCTTGACGCGCGAAGGGCCCTTGTCCGGATCCTTGGGCGGCGGGAGAGGCTCGGGAAGATCGGGAATGATGTTGTACCACGCACGGGGCAGTTCATCGACGGACAGCTGGATCTGTCTTGCCGCGGGGGACATGGCGACCTCCTTCCGTTCGGGAACGGAAACCCGGGGCGAGTCTCTGCTGGTCCGTCCGTGAGACTACCACGATCGAGCCGTGAACAACACCTCAGCGGGCGACCTTCGTGCGGGGGGAAGATCCCTTGCGCTCTCCGTCGGATCGTGTACGATTCGGGACGCGCCCGACGGGCGCCGGCGCTGATGAGACGCCGGGAGGAACGCGAATGGAGGAGCGAAGAAGCTTCGGGAACGGGCTGATCGTCGGCGGCATTGCGTTTCTCCTCGCGACGGTCCTCGTCGACTTCATCGGGATCGAGCATTCCGCCGGAATCGGAAAGGTCCAGCTCGCAGGGCTCCTCGTCGGCGTCGCGGCGGCGATCGCGGGTTTCCTTCTGCGGCGGGGCCCGAAGTAGGGGAGCCGCGGACCTTCCCCCCGCCCGAACGGAGCATGATCGCGGATGAGAAACGCTCTCCTGCCGGTGCTTGCTCTTCTACTCGGCTCGCCGCTGTCGATCGCCCGCCCGCCCGACGCGCTCGATGAAACGCTCGCTCTCGCCGGTCTTCGGCGCGCCGATCTCGGTTGGGAGCCGAAGGGGTGGTGGCCGCGCTATCCGGAGGTTCCCTACAAGCTCCGCGCGTTCGACTCCCTCTTCCGCGAACCTTTGGACGCCGTGGCGTACACCCGCGCTCTCGCCGAGGCGGCTCGCGAGAAGCTCGATCCGGCGCGTCTCGACGAGAAGGAACCGGAGCGGGACGGCGCGCTCTTTCAGGCGGTTCAGCGACTCGGCATCGATCCGAAGTTCGGCGGCTTTCGAGGCTACAGCGCGAACCTGATCGCGGAGGAGGCGCCGCTCGAAGAAGCCTTGCTCGATCTTCTCCGCGCGGCGGAGAGGCCGACGCGGATCCGCACGTTCGGAATGGATCTCCCGTATCCGAAGCCCGCGGAGGAGCTCGCACGGGCAGCGGCCGCCGTCCCCGCGGAGGTCCGCCCGATCCTGGGCCGCCTCGTGCGGAACGCGATCGACGCGCATCGGTGGGCGGAGCTCGCCTTCCGAAACGTCGACGCGCGCCACCGCGCGCTCGTCGCGACGCGCGAGAACATCGGGTCGGAGACGGTCGACGCGTACGACTATTGCCCCGAGTTCGACGACGTCGCGCGCGTCTTCGACGAAGCGAGCCTCTGGTACGCGGCCCAGAAGTGCGTGCAGGCGCTCGACGACGCCCGTGTCGCCCTCGCCGTCGTCGATCGGCGATCGATCCCCGATTTCCGCTTCGACTACGAGTCGCCGTGGGGATGGATTCGAGTGCGCGGGAGCGGCGACGACATCGTGGACGGAGACGGCGCTCTTCTCCTCGTCGATCTCGGCGGGAACGACACATACACCGGCGGCGCGGCGGCGTCGGCGGCCGATCGTCCGCTCGGTCTTCTTCTCGACATGGCGGGGGACGACCGCTATCGATCCGAAGGGCGCCCGGCGCAAGGAGCGGGGATGGCCGGCGTCGGCGTCCTGATCGACGCGGGCGGGAACGACACGTACGAGGCGGAGCGACACGCGCAGGGGTTCGGGCAGTTCGGGCTCGGGCTCCTCGCGGATCTCGCGGGAAACGATCGATACTTCAACCGTATAAGCGGCCAAGGATGCGGCTTCTTCGGGATCGGCCTTCTCTTCGACGTCTCGGGGGACGATGAGTACACGCTTCACGCGGACGGACAGGGCCTCGGGGGGCCCGCGGGCGTCGGCATTCTCGCCGACCGCGGCGGAAACGACCGCTACGTCGCCGTTCGTTCGCATGCGGTCACCGGCAGGCCGTCGTATCACTCCCCCGGACTCGACGTGGCGGTCTCGAACGCGCAAGGCTGCGGCATCGGCCGCCGCGGCGATGGAAGCGACGGCCATTCGTGGGCCGGCGGTCTCGGAGCGCTTCTCGACGCGGAGGGGAACGACTTCTATTCGGCCGGCAACTGGTCGATGGGCACCGGCTACTGGTTCGGGACGGGGATTCTGCACGACGGGGGAGGGGACGACGAGTACCGCGGCGTCGCTTGGTCGCAAGGGACCGGCGCGCACTTCTGCATCGGTGTTCTCGTCGACGAGAACGGAGACGACAAGCACCTCGCGGAGGAGAACTCCACGCTTTCGCTCGGCATGGGCCACGACTTCACCGTCGCGATTCTCCTCGACGCGGGCGGCGACGATCTCTACTCCGTCGATCGGACCGGTCTCGGCTGTTCGCTTAACCGGAGCGTGGCGATGCTGATCGACGAGGGAGGCGACGACGTCTACGAGACGAAGGAAGTTCCCCGCCCCGGCCACGCGGAGAACAACGAGCGCTTCCGCGCGCGCGGAGGGGTCGGCTCCTACTTCGCCGACACCTCGTCGCTCGGTCTCTTCCTCGACATCGGAGGACGCGATACCTACTGGTCGAACCTCGCGAACGATTCGGAGTGGCTGGACCCGCCCGATTCTCCGAACTGGGAGGATAGGAACTTCGGGGTCGGCGTCGATCGGGAGACCGGAACGATCGATTGGACGCCGATTCCCCGCATGCCGCCGTCCGGCGCGCCGGTTCCGCATCGCTGAGGCGCCCGCGAGCTTTCGGAAGCGCGCATCGGAACGGGATCAGTCCTCGCTCGGCTCGAACCGAACCGAGCTCTCGATGGCCCGGAGGATCTCCCGCGCCTCGGGATGATCGGGGTTCGATCGAAGAGCGGTCGCCAGCGCCTTTCCCGCGCGCACCGGTTTTCTCTGGTCGAGGAGAATCCGCCCCTTGAGAAGCCAGAGCTCTGCCGATTCGGGACGCGTCTCGAGGCCGCGATCGACGAGACGAAGCGCTTCTTCGTTTCGGCCCTCGAGGTGTTCGATCTGCGCGGCGAGGAGAAGCGCCTCCTCGGCGTCGGGAGAGAGCTCGAGCAGCATCTCCGCCCGCCCGCGCGCCTCCGCCCGGTCGCCCGATGCGAACGCCGCCCGCGCGCTCTCGTAAAGCGCGAAGCGGAGCCGCAACCCACGGAGAATCTTCCGCGCGAGATCCGGGTCGAGAGCCGCATCCTCGCGCGGCGGCCGGTGCGCTTCCCAAACCTCCTCGCGCGGCAGGCGGTGCGGCGGAGGACCGCCCGCTGCGCCGCGCCGAAACACTCGGTAGTACGAGTCCTGATAGACGAGCGCGAAATGCCGAAGGTCCTCCGGGTAGAAGTGGAAGAGAGAGGCGGCCGATCGGGAGGGAAGCGCGTCGAGCCCGATTCGATAGACCTCCGAGTCGTCGGAGACGTCGAGCGTGAAGTTCGCTTGAAACACAAAATAATCGACCCCGAGGCTGTCGCAGAAGTCCGCCATCTTCTGTTCGGTCCCGTAGAGGGCGGACAAGAACGACCGATATCGGTCCCGGAGCTTCTCCGACTCGAACTTGGAGTGAAGCACGATCGGTCGCTCGGCATCGACGAGCACCATCGGGCCGGTCGGATACCACGTGAGGAAGACATCCTCGGGGTCGGTCGCCGCGCGGATCCACTCGACGAGCCTCCGGTTGTTCCCGTAGTTGGGGACCGAGAGATCTTCCCCCGAAGGGGCGAGAGCGTGGGCGATTCGCGCGCTCCATGCGGACGGGCCGCGGACGTTCTCCGCCCCCTGCACGACGAGGGCTGCCGCGAATAGCGCCGCCCAGGCCTTCCGCCCCCGCGAAACCCCCGCGAGCGCAGCCGGGACGAGCAAGACGAGGAAGAAGACGAGGAACACCGAAAGCCTCTCGACGAGAAGGAACAAGAGGAGGAAGGCGAATGCGAGGTAGGAGAGCGAGACGATCGCGCCCTCCCTTCGGCGCACGCTTCGGAAAAGACCGATCGCGAGACCGGCGAGAAACCACGGGGCGAGGAAACCGAACTGAGCGGCGAAGAACGCCGGAGAAGGAGAGTTGAAGGGGGGAGACCAGAGAACCCGCGCCTCGAACGGGATCTCTAGTGGGGACTCGGGCTTCACGCCGAGGTGCCGGATCTTGTGCGCGATGAGCGGCCCGACGTGCGAGTACTCGGCTTGTTTCGGCTGCGAGTTCGCGCCTGCGAAGAGAAGGAGAGAGGCGGCCGCGAGAACGGCGAACGTCCTCGCGGAGGACCATCCGCGCCGGATCGAGAACGGGAGGACGAGGGAAGCGCCGAGAAAGAGAAACGTTCCGGCGGAGAGAGCGGACTCCTTCTCGATGAGAACCGGGATCGTGAACGACGCGAGAAGCTGCCACCCGGTCACGATCCAAACGGTATCGCGAAGCCTCTTCCTCTCATTTGAGAGAAGGGCATGAATCAGGACCACCGGGAAGAAGGTGAGGAGGAAGAAACGGCTGAGATGCCAGCTCGAAAGAGCCGCGGCCGCGAAGAACCCCGCGAGGTTCGCCTCGACGAACCGCCTCCCTCCGCTCTCCGCTTCGAGCGCGCGCAAGAAGAAGGCGACGAAGAAGAAGAGGATGGGAAGCGTGAAGTCCTCGCGCCCGTAGTTCCCGATGAGCCGGTGGAAGCTCAAGGGGGAGACCGCGTAGAGAGCGGCCGCGGCCACGCCGATGCGGGAGCTTCGACCGGCCGCGCGCGCGGCGAGAAACACGGCGACCACGGAGAGGCTCGAGAACCAAGAGACGAAACGAACGAGAAAGACGTGGAAGGGGACGTCGGCGAGCCCCGCCGCCCGCATCGCACGAAAGAGGGTTCCGGAGACGAGCTCCATGCCGATCGTGAGATGGGAAAAGGCGCGGAGCCCTTCGGGCATCTGCGCGGGGTAGTCGATCGCGGGGATCGGTCTTCCCTCCGCGGCCATCTTCGCGTAGCGATAGTGAAACGCGGACTCGGTCCAGAAGAGAAGGCGGTCGGTTCGCGGGTCGTATCTCGGGCTCGCCTCGAAGAGGTGGGTTTTCCAGAGGGCGGAAGCCGACGTGAGGAGAAGAACGGCCGCGAGCGCGGTCCACGCGGGGCTGAATCCTCGAAGGAAGGCAGTCTTCATCGCGCACTCCCGAAGCGAAGCCGTGTCCGGAGAGGGCGGATTGTAGCACGAACGGCTCGACTCGCGGCCGCGCGACTCGAAACCGGGGCTTCCGGGGGCGTTGCGAGGGGTCGGGAAGCGGGCGATCGGGCGGGGATCGATCGGCCGGGCGGCGCGCTCTTCATCCCCGTGGAGAATCTCCTTTCGGTGAGCAGACTCCCCCCGAGGCGGCCGCCGACCGCGTCTTCCCGCTAATCGTCAGTAATACAATAAGATAGACGGGCGGTCGATCGGGGAGAGGGGAGGCGCCGGCGAGAAATCCAGAGGGCTCGGGGCGATTAGGAATGCTTGAAATGCGGCCCCGGTTGTGTTAGAATCACCGCGCAGGTTAGGAGTGGCCGGCTGGCACTGGGACGCCCCCCCCGAGGCTGTCCACCAGGCGTTCTACACGTTTTTCGTGCGTCGGAAGAAGACGCGCAGATGGCACCCGATCAGACAGGAGGAAGGGAATCGATGAGGTTGGTACAAACGATCCTAGCGGCGGCCGCATGCATCGCCTTGTTGGTCCCGGCGGCGAGCGCGGAGCAGTTTCTCCTCTGCGACTTTCTTGGGTACGACTACACGGCCCCGATGCCGCGCAACCTGAGCAACCCGAACGTCTACGTTGCCCTCGGGGACGTGGACAACATCCACCCGGGCGCGGTCGTGACCGACCCGCTGAACTACCAGTACACGTTCGTTCTGAATGGCAAAATCAGGAGTT
>VGIW01000063.1 GCA_016867715.1 Candidatus Eisenbacteria bacterium
CATTCCAAGGCGCCCTTCCCCCGCGGGAACTCCGCCGGGCGGGCAAGGGTGGAAGGGCTTGTACGAGCGTGCCTCCCCGCTCGAAAGCCGGGAGTCTTGATGATGTCTCGATGCAACTCGTTGTTTCGCTTACTGTTCCGGTCGTTTCTCGTTTTCGCCTTGTCGGCCCTGGTCGCCGTGGCGATCAACGCGGGCCGCCCGGATTCGCTCCGCTGGGTCGCCGACGCGGAGTACGAGATCTTCGATGACTGCCCCGAGGGGGAAGATACCGCCTCGGCGGTCACGCTCGACGAGCTCGTCGAGAACCCGTCCTACTTCTTCGTCGTGGATTCGCGTTCCCCGGAGGACTACGCAGCCGGGCACATCGAGGGAGCGTTCTCCCTTCCGTACGATCCTCTCTTCTCGGTCGACGATAAGGAGATCGAGAAGATCCTGGTGGCGGCGGGGGAGAAAACGATCGTCGTGGTCGGCGATACCCTGACCGCGCGCCTCCTCGCGAACGACCTCACCTCGCAGGGGCTCGACTTCGTCCACTACCTCGAGGAGGACGGCGACTGGCGCGCTCTCCTCACGGACGGCTCCGAATAGCCATGGCGTTCGGCGAGCGGACACGGAGGGCGCTTGCGCTCGTCGGGATCCCGGTCCGCGTCTACCTCGGCGCGGTGTTCATCTCCGCGAGCCTCTACAAGATCCGCGTGCCGTACGAGTTCGCGCTGAACATCGCCACGTACCAGATCCTCCCCCTCTCTCTCGTCAACGTGACGGCGATCGTTCTCCCTTGGCTCGAGCTCGTCGCCGGCGTTCTCCTCATCGCCGGCTTCTGGACGAAAGAGAACGCGCTTCTCATCCTCGGGATGATGCTGGTGTTCACGATCGCGCTCACGATCGCGCTCGCCCGCGGGTACGAGATGACCTGCGGCTGCTTCGCCTCGCGCGAGGCGGCCGACGAGATCAGCGTCGGCACGCTCGTGCGCGATCTTTTCTGGATCGCTCTTGCTGCCTACACGCTCTTCCTCGACGACGGGCGCTACGGCTTGGACCGATTCCTCGGAAGGAGGAGGCAACATGCTTAGGAGAATCTCTCGCGCGGCCGCCTGGCTCGTCCTGATCCTTCCCGCCGCCGCGCTCGCCTCGGACGACGTTCCCTGGGACCTGATCGACGGAGGAGCGGATCTCAAGGGGGTTCGCAAGGAAGCCGCGGCCGAGGTGCTCGCCTCGGCGAAGTGCTACGGCGGGTGCGAGGGAACGATCCTCTCTTGTCTTTCGAAGTCGGGGGGCGATCCGATCGCTCGGAGGCTCGCCGCGTTCGTGGTTCGACGCGTGAAGGCGGACCGGGATCCGGAAGAGATCCTCAAGGAGATCGAGGACAGGAGGCTCTCCGCGTTTCCCGAGAAGCCTCTCGATCCGGATGTCGCCAAGACGCCGCTCTGCGGGGACGCGAAGGCCCCGATTCGGGTCGTTCTCTACGCGGACTTCGGCTGCCCGTACTGCAAGGCGACCGCGACGGCGCTCCGCGATCTCGTCCAAAAGGACCCGAAGCGAATCGCTTATTACTTCAAGAACTATCCGCTCAAGTCGAACGACAGGGCGGTCCCCGCCGCGCGCGCGCTTCTCGCCGCGGAGAAGCAGGGGAAGTTCTGGGAGATGCACGACTTTCTCTTCGCGAACGACAAGGATCTCTCCGACGCGGCGATCGAGGCCGGCGCGAAGAAGGTCGGCCTTGACCTCGCGCGCTTCCGCGCGGACCAAGAGGACCCGTCGGTCGTCGAGCGTCTCCGCGCGGAGAAGATGGAGGGGATCCGGTTCGGCGTAAAGAAGACGCCGGGCATCCTCGTGAACGGAAAACCGTACCGGGGCGTTCGGACGTGGGAGGAGCTCTTCGACCGGATCGAGGAGGAGCGCGATCTGCTCGATGTGAAGTAGAAGCGAGAAGAGCGGGCCCTTCTCGCTTTCATGCTTCCCGCGGCGAACTGCCCCCATCGAAAGGCAAGAGGGGCGAGGCCGGGTCGATCAAGTTCCACCACGCCTTTCCGCAGGGCACAACTTGACAACTCCGTCGCCCGCCCCTGAGGGCTTCGGGTTGAACTCATGCCGGCGCAAGGGGTTGCGGTCGACAACCCTCTCCGGACGGCTCGCCCGGGGCGGCCGAAAAAACCCCTCTATCTCTTTCGGGGTTCGTGTGTTATAATCACGCCGATGGTAACGCTCCCACGAGGAAACCGCCGTGCAAGGAGGGTATGCATGAGACCACGCTTCCTGGCGGCGCTGGGGCTCGCGTTCTTGATGGCGTCCCCCGCCATCGCGGCGCAGCGCCTGGTGCTCATCGAAGACTTCACGAACATGGGCTGATCGGGCTGCGGCGCCATCAAGGACACGATGGACGTGATCTTTGATGGGGCGTATGGGACGCAGGTTGCGCCCCTCAAGTACCACGTGCACTGGCCGTCAGCCACGGATCAGTTCTATGTCTACAACCCGACGGAGATCAACGCTCGCAGGTCCTACTACGCCGTCAACTACGTGCCCACGTTCCGCTGGGACGGGAAGTACATCAAGGATCCGAGCGATTTCGGCACGTACGCGCAATGGTACTCCTTTGTTCGGACCACGATCGACACGCTGTCGGACAACCCGGCCCCGATCCGCATCGAGGTCGAGCACTACCTTTCTCCGCCGGATGATCCCGATTCGATCTACATCAAGATCGACGTGATCGCCGAGGAGGCGGTGAGCGGCACGCTCCGGCTCCGCTGCGCGATCGTTCAATACTGGGTGCGCGTGGTCGGCCAGGGCAAGTTCTACTACCCGTTCCGGGACATGATCCCGAGCACGGCGGGCGAGGTCGTTCCGAACCTCTCGGCCGGCGACTCGCTCCACTTCGAGTACGTGGTTCCCTACGACAGCGCGAACTACCACATCGACCGGATGCAGAGCACGGTGTGGGTGCAGAACGACGTCGGGAAGGCGGTCCTGAACGCAGCGACCGGCTTCATTCCCCAGATCTCGACCGATGTTCCCGGCGGGGTTCCGCTTCGCGTGGTTCTCGATCAGAACATGCCGAACCCGTTCAACCCGACGACCACGATCGGCTTCTCGGTCGATCAAGACGGCCAGGTCCGTCTTTCGGTCTTCTCGCCGACGGGACGTCTCGTCACGGACCTCGTCGACGGCGCGGTCGGAGAGGGCTCCCACATGGTGACATGGGACGGCCGCGACCGGACCGGCCGCGAGGTCGGAAGCGGCGTGTACTACTATCGGCTCGATACGGACAAGACATCCTTGACCAAGAAGATGATTCTCGTCCGCTGATCTTCCGAACGAACCGAGGTTCAGCCCCTCTCGGCCGCCGGCCGGGAGGGGTTTCTTCATTGCGGGCGCGGGGTTCCGTCCCCCCGCCCCGGAAAGGGTGTGCGGCGCGGGCGGGATCTGGTACCGTTTCGGGTGGTATGGCCGCCGGGAAGGAGAACGAATGAGCCTCGTCCGTCCCTTCTTCGTCCTTCCGATTCTTGCCGCCCTCCTGTCGGGATCCGCCGCCGGCGCTTCGGGAGGGAAAGGCGGCGAGCAGGAGATCGCCCGTCTCGAGGAGAAGAGCGCGAGGGCGCCGGAGAACGCGGAGATCCTCAGGGACCTCGGCCTTCTCTACCTCGACGCGGGGCGCTTCGACAAGGCGATGGCCCGCCTCAAGAAGGCGGCGCGCCTCGACCCGGAGGAGCGCACGCTCCCGCTTCTCCTCGGTCTCTGCCACGAGGGGCGAAGGGAATGGGCCGGGGCGCTCGATGCCTATCGCCTGTACCGGAGCGACGACCGCTCGAGCGCGGTCGCACGCACCGTGCGGGGCCGAATGAACCGAGTCGTCCGCATGGTCTACGAGGAACGAGCCTCGGCCCTCGCCGCGGAGCCCGCCCCGCTCTCCCCGGGTCTTCTCGCCGTCCGCCCCTTCGAGGTGATCGGCGAGACCGAGACCTACGGCAATCTCGGGAAGGGGATCGCCGAGCAGCTGATCAACGATCTTTCGCTTGTCAAGGATTTCCCCGTCGTGCCGCGGCTCCTCTTCGAGGCGCTCCGCGCGGAGGTGGAGCGCTCGCGCGCGGCGGGACGCGACCCGCTCGCGGTCGCCTCGCTCGATGCGATGCTCGGGGCGGGCTGGTCGCTCGGCGGGACGATCGCGCCGCGCGAGGAGGACGACGAGATCCGGATCGACTACTTCCTCGCGAACAACGAGACGGGCGAGGTCTCTCCGCCCTCGACGCTCTCCGGCCCCCTCGCGGACTTTCTCGCGCTCGAGAAGCGTCTCGCGTTCGACGTGATTCAGAAGTTCGGGGTCCCGCTCGCGGAAGGGGAACGCCGCGCGGTCGCCGCCGTCCCGACACGGCATTTCCGCGCGTTTCTCGCCTACTGCGACGCCCTCGCCGCGGAGGACCGAGGGGATTCGGATGCGGCGCGCGCTCTCTACGCGCAAGCGCGGCGTCTCGATCCTTCCTTCGCGCTCGCCGCGGAGAGGGCGGAACGAACAGCCGGTTCCGCGGAGGCGATCCGAGCGATCGCGGAGGCGGAGATCGCTTATCCCACGGAGATCCGAACGGAGCGGCGCCTCGCGAGATCCGCCGGGCTGCTTCTTCCGGCCCCCTTCCCGGAGCGCGGCGAGGCGAGCGATCTCTCCAACGTGCGCGCCGCCGCGCGCGCGGATCTCGTGATCCGGGTGGATCGGCCATGAAGCGAACCATCGCTCGAGGCGCCGCTGCGCTTCTTCTCCTTCTCGCCTTTGCGGAGCCCGCTCTCGCGCGTTCGGACGAGGTTCGTCTCGTCGACAAGCTGTTTCTCGAGGGAGAGCTCGGCGTCTCCGTCCGGACGTGGACTCTGAGGAAGGACGGATCGCCCGACGCGAAGGTCTTCGAGATCGCCGCGCCGGCTCGCTTCCGAAAGCCGGTCGGGGCGCACGGCGATCTCGTTCTCGAGCTTCCCGGCGTGTGGGCGTCGATCGAGGAGGAGGAGAAATCGGAATACCGCGGGCCGGCCGACGCGCGTCTTTCGGCGTCGTTCCGTCCGGGCGGCGCGGGAACGCGCGTCGGAATCTTCGTCGGGATTCCGATCGGCGCCTCGAAGGTGGGCGAGGAGGAGCGCGCGGTCGCCGAGGCGGTCGCCGACCGCATGCTTGGTTTACCCATCAAACGTTTCGGCGAAGGCTTGGACGTGGGGGCGAGCCTCGTCCACGGGTTCGCGCTCCCTCGGTCCTTGGCCCTTTCCGCCGGAGGCGGGTATCTGCGCAAGGGCGAGTACGCCTTCCTCGGTTCCGGCGGCGCGGAGGACGAGTACGAGCCGGGCGACGAGATCTTTCTCACCGCGGGGATCGAGGGGGAGTGGGACGGCGCGATGCTCTTCCGCGCGGCGGCGGATTTTCGCTTTCGCATGTTCGGTACGGACAAGCGAAGCGGCGAGGATTTCTACGAGGAGGGAGACGAGGCGGATCTTCTTCTCGACGGCATGCTCGCGCTCGCGCCGGGGCGGCGGATCGACGTTCGCGGGTTCTTGGTCTTCAAGGGCGAAGGATCGGAGCGGGGCGCCTTCGGAACCGGATCGATCGACTCGCTCTCGATCGAAAGGTATCTGAGGAGAGGAATGACCGGCGACTATCGGGAGTTCACGGCCGCCTACACGCATCGTGTCGCGGGGTGGATCGATCTTTCGGCGGCGGCGCGCGCGGCGGATTTCGGCGAGTACGCCGTCGCGAACAGTTCGAGCGGCGCCGCTCTTCTCGGCTCGGGGCGCGTCTTCGAGATCGGCGGCGGTGCGGAAACGGATCTTACCGCCCGTCTTCGCCTCCTCCTCCGCGCCGCGCGTCTCTTCGGGGAGGCCGAAGGGGGAGCGGTCGACCTCACGGGCCTCGACCTCGGGGCCGCGATCCGATGGAACTACTGACCACATTCCACGCGCTCGGAGCGAGCCTCCGCATGCGCGGGGGTGCGCGGATCGTCGTTCTCCTCGCGGGGGCGCTCCTCGGCATGAGCGCCGCAGCGCGCGCGGAGCCGCCTTCTTCGCCGGCCACGTGCGCCGCGACGGACACGCTCTGCGGGCGGGTCCGGATCACTTGGGAGGCTCCCGCAGAGGGCGGGGCGGTCGAGGAATACGACATCCGCCGCGACGGCGCATGGATCGGCTCTGCTGGGAGCGGGGTCCGGTTCTTCATCGACGAGCAGGCCTCGCCGAACGTCGATCACGCCTACGCGGTGCGGGCGCGGAACGCGGACGGCGATTCACCTCCGTGCGAGTCGATCGGCCGTTCGCTGACGGCGCCCGATCCCCCCGCCTCCTTCTCCGCCTCGCGGGACCTCTGCGGGATCGTGCGCCTCGCGTGGGAGGCGCCCGCCGGCGGGGGGCCGGTGCGGGGATATCGGATCGCCCGAAGCAGCCCGCCCGGAGGCTCGTTCGATCTCTCCGCGGGCTTGCGCTTCTACGAGGACGCGCCCGGCGTCGACGGCGTTCTCTACACGATTCGAGCCTTCAACTGTGAAGAATCAGTTGCTCTCCAGGACACCGGCCGCTTCGTCGCTTCTCCCCCGCTTCCTCCCTCGTCTTGCGCCGCGGCGTTCGAGTCGTGCTCGTCCCTTCGGGTTTCCTGGTCGCCCGTGTCCGGGGCGGCGTCCGGATATGTCGTTCTTCGCGGGGGCGGAATCGTCGTCGATTCGGTCGGACCGGCCGACACGACTGTGCTCGCGACAGGCCTCGGTGCCGGAATCGACCACACGTTTCTCGTCTTTTCGGTGAACGACTGCGGCCGCTCGGCCCTTCCGTGCTCGGCGAGCGCTCCAATCCCGGGGCCGATCGGAGCGCCTCCGCCCGGATCGTGCTCCGCGACGAGGGACTCGTGCGCCGGAATCGAGATTTCTTGGACATGGGCGCCCTCGGAGGCGGAGTGGTTCCGCGTGATGCGCACCGACAACGGGATGCTCGTCGGCACGGTCGACGCGGGGACGAACCGCATCATCGACACGTCGGTCGCGCCGGGCGACACCGCCCGCTACTCGGTCCGCGCGGGGAACCGGTGCTTCGTCTCGACCGATTCGTGCACGACCTTCGGGGTTCGTCCCGCTCTCCCTTCGGCGCCGCTTCAGTGTTCGGCGTCGACCGACCGATGCGGCCAAATCCGCCTCTCGTGGCTCTGGCCGTCGGAGTACCTCAACCAGAATATCCAAGGATTTCGGATCTACCGGCGGAGGGTGGATCAACCTTCCGCTCCGTGGGATCTGTTCACCGCTCCTCCCCGAATCGGCGTGTCGACCTGGGACGACTCGAACGTGGACCCTCTTGTGAACTACATCTACCGGATCGCGGCGTACAGCCGGTGCGGGGAGACGTCGGAAGGCTGTCTCGTGACGGGGCGGGCGGAAGATGCGCCCGCCGTCGGCGCGCTGATCTTACCGGCCGACGGCGCGTCCAATCTTCAGCTCCCTGTGCGGCTCGAATGGCAGTCTCGCGCGCGGGCGACCTCGTACCGCTTGGAGATCGCGACCGACGCCGCGTTCACGGATACGGTGGTCAACACGATTCTCGCCGGCACCGCATACGATCTCGCAGAGGTGAGCGCGCTCGGGACCTTTCATTGGCGCGCCCGCGCGCGGAACGCGTGCGGGGAGGGCCCGCTCTATCCCGCGCGCTCGTTCACCGTCTCCGCCGTCCCGGGCCTCACGGTCGTCTCGGGCTCGACGTCGTTCTCCTTCGGGAACGGGGTCGACTCGGTCTTCGCCGACTCGGTGCTCGTTCTCGAAAACCGATGGACCGGGCATCTCGCGTGGATCACCCAGGACACGCTTCCGTGGATCACATTCATGCCGCCGACGGGGAGCCTCGCGCCGGGCGGGCGGGTTTCCGTGGTGGTTTCGGTCGGGGACCATCGATGCGGCACCGCGTACGCCGATACGGTTTACGTCGAAACGAATCCAGTTCCTCCCGGGCACGCGCCGATCCCCCTCGCGGTGTCTCTCCTGTCGGAGGCGAGGCCGGCGGGAGACGTGAACTGGGACTGCTCGCTCGGCGCGGACGACGCGGGCCGCGTCCTCGAAGCTCTTCTCGGCGAGACGCTCTCCTCGGCGGCGGAGAGCACCGGGGCCGACGCGAACGGCGACGGAAGGATCAACGTGGCGGACGCGGTCTTCCTCGGGCGTCTTCTTCTCGAGGCCCCTCCTCGCGGACCGGAGAAGGAGGGCCGCGTCGACCTTGCGTTCGCGCCGAACGATTCGATGGTTGAGGTGTCGACCGATTTCCGACTGCGAGCGGTCCGGTTTCTCTTCGGCGCGGCCGCGGAAGACCTGCCGCGGCTTCAGCCGGGCGATCGGGAGCGCTCGTTCGTGCGCGTCGATCCCGCAAGCGGAAGGGGGGCGGTCTTCTGGTTCACTCTCGAGGAGGAGGGGAGCGAGAGAGCGCGCCTCCTCGAGGTGGAGGGACCGGGCGCCATCGGCTCACTCGACGCGCGGTGGATCGAGATCGCCGGAAGCGGGGGAGAGCTTGTCCGTCTCTCGCTCGGCGGGCGGGTTCTCGCGCCCGCGGCTCCGAGCCGTCTCTCGCTCGGCGAGGTTCGCCCGAACCCGTTCAACGCTCTCGCGGCGATTCCGTTCGCGCTCCCCGAGCCCGCGCGCGTCCGGATCGCGGTCCACGACGTCCGTGGCGCGCTCGTCCGAACCCTTCTCGACGAGACCCGCGAGGCGGGGTTCCACGAGATTCGGTGGGCCGGTGACACGAACGCGCTCCGCGCGGCCCCCTCCGGCGCGTACTTCATCCGGATCGAGGCGGGAGGGGAGTCGGCGACCCGGCGCGCGCTGCTCGTTCGGTAACGGCGGCGCCCCGCCGGCCCGACCGATCCGGCCTTCCCACGAGCGACCCCGCAGCCGGCGTGCTTCTTCAACCTCTTTCCCTTCAGCAAGTTGACGGATCGGCCGATGCGTTCCCGGCGTCCCGGCCCGAGGTCTCAAGCTGGCCGCGAGAGAGGCCTGGAAAAGCGGCGCAACCTGTGGTAAAATCCACAGTTGTAACATCCCGGGGTCCTTGAACCTTGAGCGTGGGGGAAACGAGAATGAACAGACTGGTACCCGTGGTCCTGCTTCTTTGCGCCTTTGGGGGGGGGCGGCCGCCGGAGCAGTCGCTCGTGGCCGTCAGCAACCCCGAGCCGGGCGCGACGCGCGCGCTTCTCGACGCCGGGCTCACCGTCGTCCGCGACATGGAGCGGTATCTCCTCGTGGTCGCCGACGAGGTCGAGCTCGCGCGGCTCGGCGATCTTGGAATCCGCTACGAAGTGCTCGATCCGTCGATGGACGGGAAGACCTATTACACCGCGACGATGAGGAACGCGTCCGAGCTCCCCACGCTCCGTTCCCTCGTCCGCGTGCTCCGGTCCGACCCCTTCGACGCGGTGATCGAGGCGACCGAGGAAGAAGCTCTGGGCGCCGTCGCGGCCGGCTTCGAGATCGCCCGTGTCTTCGTCCGCCCGATCCGGCTTTCGCGCGAGTCGGACGGCGGGAGGCTCTCGAAGACGATGACCGCCGACCCGTTCATCCAGACGATGGTCGACTCGGTCTCCGGAACGCTCGTCGATTCGTACGTGCAGCGACTCCAGGATTTCAAGACGCGCTACTGCACGACGGACAGCTGCCAGGCGGCGGCGAACTGGATCAAGGCGAAGTTCGAGTCGTTCGGGATCGACAGCGTCCACTTCCACGCGATCGGCGGGAACTACAAGCCGAACGTGGTGGCGACGATTCCGGGTAAGGGGGACCCGACCAAGGTGGTCGTCCTCGGCGGGCACTACGATTCGACCTCTCCCTCTCCGACCACGAACGCGCCCGGCGCGGACGACAACGCCTCCGGAACGGCGTGCGCGATCGAGGCGGCGCGCGTTCTGGCTTCGTACGACTTCAACCATACGATCACGTTCATCGCGTTCGGCGCCGAGGAGGTCGGGCTCTATGGGAGCGAGGCGTACGCGAGCGACGCGGCGGCGCGCGGGGACGACATCATCGCGGCGATCGCCGTCGACATGATCGGCTATCTCGCGAGCGGCGACGCGTTGGACCTCGACATCATCGACAACACGGGCTCGGTCTGGATCCGCGACGCGGCCTTCCAGGCGGCGGCCGACTACGTCCCCGGCTTCGCGCTCGTCGACGGATCGCTTCCGGGCGGGGCGAGCAGCGATCACGCCTCGTTCTGGGCGAACGGCTACGACGCGATCCTGTTCTTCGAGGACACGGGGAACTACAGCCCGTACATCCACACGACCAACGACCTCGTCGGCCCGAGCTACAACAGCCCGACCCTCGCGCGGAACTCGGTGAAGACCGCGGTCGGGCTCGTCGCGACGCTGGCCGAGCCGTTCCGCGTGGGGATCGTCCACACGCCCCTTGCGGACACCGAGGACTACACGAACCCGTATCGAGTGGTCGCGTCGATCAGCGCGGCGGGGGCCTTGAACGCGGATTCGCTTCTCGTTCGCTACGACGCGGGATCCGGATTCCAGACGGTCCCGCTGGCCCCCACGGGGAACCCGGAGGAGTACGAGGGGTTCATCCCCGCGCAGATGCCGGGGACGTTCGTGAGCTACTACCTCGTGGCGGAGGACACGGGCGGCTATCGAAAGACGCATCCGAGCACGGCCCCCGCGAGCGTGCACCGATTCTTCGTCGGAACGGTCGTGACGGTCATTGAGGACGACTTCGAGATCGACCGCGGGTGGACCGCCGGAGTTCCCGGCGACAACGCGACCACCGGGATCTGGGAGCGGGGCGACCCGCAGGGGACGACCTCCGGCGGCGCGCAGTGCCAGCCGGAAGACGACCACACGCCGGCGCCCGGAGTGAACTGCTACGTGACCGGGCGCCTCGCGGGATCGAGCGCCGGCTCGTACGACGTCGACGGCGGAAAGACGACGCTTCTCTCGCCGGCCTACGATCTCTCCGAGTACACGATCGCCTTCGTTTCGTACTGGCGCTGGTACACGAACAGCCTCGGCGCCTCTCCGGGCGAGGATTACTGGAGGGTTCAAGCGTCCGACGACGGCGGGACAAACTGGGTCTATCTCGAGAACACGACCGAGAGCCGGAACTCCTGGACCCGGTACTCGTTCCCGCTTCACGAGTTCATCGATCTCACCTCGAACGTCCGCTTCCGCTTCATCGCGGCCGACGAGGGCTCGGGATCGTTGGTCGAGGCGGCGGTGGACGACTTCGCGATCTCGATCTGGGACTTCAGCACGGCGGTCGCGGGCGCGGGGGATGCCGCGCCGAAGCGCCCGGTCCTCGCGCAGAACGTGCCGAACCCGTTCAACCCCTCGACCGAGATCCGCTTCTCGGTTCCCGCTCCCGGACAGAAGGCGACGCTACGCGTGTACGACGTCGCCGGCCGCGAGGTGAGGACCCTCGTCCAGAACGAGAAAATCTCCGGCTCTCGCAGCGTGACGTGGAACGGCACGAACGAGAAGGGGGAGCCGGTCGGCTCGGGCATCTATCTCTACCGGCTGGAGGTCGGAGGGGAGAGCCTCTCGAGGAAGCTCGTTCTGGTTCGCTGAGCGGCCTGAAGAGGAAGAGAGCGATCGAGGAGCGCCTGACCCGCGGGCGCTCCTCTCTTTTTTCGACCGGAGAGCTCTTTGCGTTCGGGCCCTTTCGTCGCGGGCGTTCGGGCGCAGTCGTCTGGGGTTCCTCAGGAGCGGGAAGGGCCCCTTCCGAGGGCCTGGAGTATTTGTTTCTAGGAATGCGTCCGGAGTTGTCTGATGTAAATGCGCCTCCAGTTATTTGTTCTTTCGGATGAGCCTGCAGCCGCAAGCAGCAGAAAGTGGACCTCCGGCTTGAAGAGAGCCCCAAGATCCCCCGATTCGGTACCGATCGGATTCCGTCTCTCTTTCTTCTTTTCTCTCAACTCGTTGCTCACTCCGTCTCCGGGTGAAGGCGCTCGAGCGCGGATTCCGTCAGGTCGAAGCGGGAGCGGAGGGCGGCCTGAATCACCTGCTGGATCGCGTTGGGGTCCATCTCCGCGGTGTTGATGACGAGGTCGTAGCCGAGCGGGTCGTCGATGTCTCTCTTGAAATTGCGCGCGAGGAACTCCTTGCGCCTTCTGTCCTCGGCGACGATCCGCTCGCGAGCCTCTTCCGGGGTCGACCCGAAGCGCCGCACGTAGTTCTCGATCCTCGCCGGGAGCGGCGCGATCAGCCGGACGGCGAGCCGCCGTTCGGTCGGGATGAGGAGGTGCGCCCCCCTTCCGATCACGATCGCGTTCCCATCCTTGACGATCGAGAGGAGGACGCGGGTGAGGGCCTTCATGTACCCGGCTTGGCCCACGTATCCCGGCAGGAAGATCTCGTTCGCCCACTCCTGGATGTATCGGTAGACGTTCTCGTCCATCTCCTCGATCGCGCGACAGTCAACCTTGCGGTCGGCGGCGATCGATTCGATCAGCTCTCGGTCGTAAAGGTTCCATCCGAGCTTCGCCGCGAGCTTGTTCGCGATCGTTCCGCCGCCGCTCAGGAAGTCGCGCGAAACCGTGAGAATGGGGCCGCCCATAGGCCCCTTCTCGGCTTCGCGCAGCGCTTTCTTGATCGCCTCCCGCCGCGCGATCTCCTTCGAGGCGAGATGCTCGCTGTCCCGTTCTCGGCCCATCCGAGGCCTCCTATCCAAACGGGAGTGTAGCCGCCTGGGAATCGCTCGACAAGAGGAACGAAAGCGGGCAGGCGGAAAACGTGAACGGGGAACAAGCTTGGATTCTTGGGGGCGCATATGATTGCGTGCGGAGCGGCCCAATATATTCGGCCGGGATTATCTGTTTTCCGCTCTTATCCCCCTCTCTTTCCTCTTTTCTCCCAACTCGTTTCCTCGCTCACCCGCCCGGTCATGCCTTGGAAAGCGGATCCGCCACCCTCCCCATGAAGAGAACGGCGCCGGTCACGTTGTCCCGGATCAAGAAGAGAAACGGATGGTCTGCCCGGAAGATGGGGTAGTTCGGCGCGCTCGTGACCCCCATCACCACCCCCGTCGCGGCGGCCGCCTCGGTCCCCTCCTCGTTGGTCTTCACGAACGCCTTGTGAAACACGCCGTGGATGAAGAGATCGCGGGTTCCATCCATCCCGGAGAAGTCGGCCGTCTCCGGGTTGAACGCGGAGGGCATCCCCATGGCGGCGAGCACGGCGTTCAGCTCGAAATCGACGGTGAACTCGAAGCGCGGGAGATAGACGATCACCTTCTGGTCCCGAACCGCGGCGATCCCGGCCTCGAGCGCCTCGAAGGTCAGCCCCGCCTCGAGGTCCGCGAGGCCGTCGATCGAGTCCGGAAGGAAGACGAACATCGAAAGGTCCTCGCCCACGTACTTCATCTCGAGGATCGAGAGGTCGGTCCCGCGCGCGTAGCCGAACGTCTCTTTCTGGTACATCATCGGGACGGACGCCTCGCCGCCGGTCCGGTGAAACGCCTGATCGGTCGTCGCCTTCGGGTCGAACTGTCTCGCCCATTTCCCCTTGAAGTAGATCGCGTTCGTCAGCACAAGCCTCGTGTTCCGAGTCACGCTGCCGGGCGGGAGGAGGTCCTTGATCCTCTCCTCGGTCTTCCCCTCGACCCAGAGGTTGATCGTCTGCCGCGCGCTCTCCCAGTTCATGAGGAAGTCGAGCGTCTCGAAGCCGGCCTGGTAATCGTTCGCGCAAACATCGAGAAACGTCTCGAGAAACGGATAGCCCGTCTGACCCCACAGGCGGTTCGCCACGTTCAGGCGGTACCCGCCGAGCGCGCCCCCGCGGTCGAGGCTCTTGACGAGGGCTCCGTACGCCGCGTGCACGTTCTCCTGATTTCCCGAGAAGCGAAGCACCCGCTCCATCTCGGCTTTCGTCTCCCCGGCCGCGCCGGCGTCGGTCATGGCGAGGGCCGTCGACACGCTGAAGGGCGAGCAGAAGAGGTTGCCCTCCTTCCGGTTCATGATCTCTCGGTAGAAATCGACCGCGAAGCGGTTCGCCGACTCGACGACGTCGGAAACGTCGGCGGAGAGGTGCGCGGGGATCTGCCGCTCCACGAAGGGGTCAGGGCCGGTCCCGCGGCCGTTCCCGCACGAGACGAAGAAGAGAAGCGCGAAGACCGCGCCCGCCGGCGGGACGATTCCTCGAAACATGATCCACCTCGCTTTCAGGGGTTTGTCCGTGTGAATTCTACCACCGAGCGGTGGTCCCGTGTGGCGTTTCTAGTATGCGTGAAGGTCCCGCGCTTCGCGGAGGATGTCCTCGGTCTGGGGGAGGATCGCGTCCTCGAGCCCGGGGAAGTACCCGACCGGAGTGTCGCGCGCGGCGAGACGTCGGACCGGCGCGTCGAGGTCCTCGAAGAGCTCGTCGGCGATCCACGCGGCGATCTCCGCTCCGAAGCCGAATGAGCGGTTGTCCTCGTACACGACGAGCGCCTTGCTCGTCTTCCGAATCGATTCGCCGACCGCCACGCGGTCCCACGGGGAGAGGGAGCGAAGGTCGATCACCTCGGCGCGGATCCCTTCCTTCTCGATCGCGCGCGCGGCCATCTCGCTCCGCCTGACGAGAGCGCCGTAGGTGACGATCGTGAGATCGCTTCCTACGTGAACGATCGAGGCCCGCCCGAACGGAATCATGAAATCGGGTCCCGGATAATCCCCCTTCGCGTACGGCTGGCGATAGAGGTGCTTGTGCTCGAGAAAGAGGACCGGATCGTCGCATCGGATCGCGGTGCGGAGGAGGCCGTTCGCGTCGCGCGCGTTCGACGGGCAGACGACGCGAAGCCCGGGGTTGTGCGCGAAGAGGACCGCGCCCGACTGGCTGTGATAGACCGCGCCCCCCTGGAGATAGCCCCCGACCGGCACCCGCACCACGAGCGGGCAGGCGAACGCGTTTCGCGAGCGCCAGCGCATCATCGAGACCTCGTCGCGCATCTGTAGGAACGCGGGCCAGATGTAATCGAAGAACTGGATCTCGACGACCGGCTTCATGCCGCGGAGAGCCCATCCGACGGCCCGCCCGACGATGTTCGCCTCGGCGAGAGGAGCGTTGAAGACGCGGCGCGATCCGAACGCCTTCTGAAGCCCCGCGGTCACCTTGAAGACGCCCCCTTTTCCCTTCACGCGTGAAAGGATCTCCTCGCGGCTCGCGTCGGCCACGTCCTGGCCGAAGACGACGATCCTGGGGTCGCGCGCCATCTCGTCGTGCAGGCAACGGTTGATGAGGCCGACCATCGAGTCGCTCGCGCCGCTCTCCTCGGGCTCGCTCGCGAAGGCGTCGGACGTCGGATCGACCGCCTCCGAATAGACGAAACGCTCGGCGTCCTCGGGACCGGGGCGCGGCGTATCGAGCGCATCCCGCTCGCCCTGTTCGATCTCGGCGAGAACCTCCGCTCGGATCGACGCGAGCTCGTCCGCCGTCGCGAGCCCCTCGTCGACGAGTCTCTTCTCGAAGCGCGGGATCGGATCGTTCCTCGCCTCTTCCTCGATCTCCTCGGGCGGGCGATAGGCGGAGTGATCGTCGGACATCGAGTGGGCGTAGGGACGGGTCGTTTTCGCGTGGACGAGAACGGGCCCCTTCCGCGCGCGGAGGCGCGAGGCCGCCTCTCGGAAGACCGCGAGGCAGGCGACCGGGTCGCATCCATCAACTTTTCGTATGAGAAGGTTCGGCCATCCCTCGAAGAGGCGCGCGATGTCTCCCCCCGCGGTGTTCACCTCGACGGGGACGGAGATCGCGTACCCGTTGTCCTGCACGGCGACGAGGACGGGGAGCGCCAGGTTGCAGATCGTGTTCATCGCCTCCCAGAACTCCCCCTCGCTCGTCGTTCCGTCTCCGACGGAGACGTACACGATCTCGTCGCCGGGGAAGGTCCCGGGAACGCCGGGAGCGCTCTCGCCGTAGAGGCACGCCTCGGCGATTCCGGCGGCGTGAAGCATCTGCGAGCCGGTCGGGCTTCCTTGTGAGACGATGCGAAGCCTCTCGTGTCCCCAGTGCGCGGGCATCTGCCGCCCGCCCGAGGCCGGATCCTCGATCGACCCGACGGCGGCGAGGAACATCTCCTTCGGGGTGACGCCGAGGGCGAGGTTCAGGGCGCGGTCGCGGTAGTAGGGGAGCGACCAGTCGTGCCCCCCTCGGAGGGCGAGGCCGGCCGCGGCGCTCACCGCCTCGTGGCCGGCGCCGCTGATCTGGAAGAACGAGAGGTTCTTCCGCTTGAGGCGGATCTCGGCGTCGTCGATCGCCCGCGAGAGGACCATCAGCCGGTAGAGAGCGAGGTGCTCCTCGCGCGGCGAGCCTACGAGCCCGGTTCGCTCACGCCTTTCGTCCGTTTTCGATCCAGGTTCTCTCATGGCTCCTCGCGATCGGACACGCACTCCGTCTCTTCGCGTGCGGGCGCCTACGTAAATCTATGCAATTCGTGAAGGCCGCGCGTACAATCGGTTCCGGCCCCGAGCGCGCGAACAGAGGCCGCTATCATAGCGGAAGCTCCGGGGAGGGGCAACTTCGGCCGCCTTGCCCGCCGCCCCGAAAGGAGGGCGTTCTCTTCTTGCCGAGAAGAAGGTTCTTGATTCCAATCCTTGCGCTGCTTGTCGCGGGCGTTTATGCGCTTGGCCATCTTCCGAAGGAGAAGGCGCCGCGCGCGAACGCACCCCGGGAGGCGTTCTCGATCGCGCAGCCCCTTCGCATCCTCTCCCTCTCGCCGAACATCACCGAGATCCTCTTCCGCCTCGGCCTCGGGGACGAGGTCGTCGGCGTCACCGACTTCTGCCGCTTCCCCCCGGAGGCTGCGACGAAGCCGAAGGTCGGCGCGCTTCTGAACCCGAACATCGAGCGGATGTTCCTTCTCGAGCCGAGCCTCGTGATCGCTCTCCCCGCGCACGGAGATCTTCCCGAGAAGCTCGCCGCGCGGGGAATTCGCGCGCTCGTTCTTCGGAACGACACGGTGGCGGACGTGCTTGCGTCGATCGACTCGATCGGGGCGGCGGCTCGGCGCGAAAGAGAGGCCGGCGCTCTCGTCGATTCAATCCGCGCGCGTGTCGCAGCCGCCAGGAGCGATCCGCCGGCGCGGCGATGGAAGGCGATGATCGTGGTGAGCCGAACGCCGGGAACGGTGCGCGACGTGTTTGTCGCCGGGCCTGGCACGTTTCTCGACGAGCTTCTCCGCACGGCCGGGGGCGCGAACGTCTTCTCCGAGTCGATCGCGCGCTACCCGGAGCCGAGCGCCGAGGAGATCCTCTATCGCAATCCGGAAGCGATCATCGAGATCCAACCGCTCGGGAGGAACGCGGCGACGGAGACCGCCCTCGCGCGCGCCGACTGGGCGGCGCTCCCCGGTCTCGCGGCGGCCGAGCGGGGGAACGTCTTCGTGCTCGTCGGCGATCATCTGGTCGTTCCGGGGCCGCGCCTCGGCGAGACGCTCCGCGATCTCGCGGCGGTTCTTCGGGAGGTTCGCTAGCGATGCTCCGGATCGAATCGCTCTCGTTCGCGCGCGGCGGCCGGGCGATCCTGCGCGGCGTCTCCCTCTCCGTCGCGGGGGGCGAGTTCGTCGCGCTTCTCGGTCCGAACGGGGCGGGGAAGTCGACGCTTCTCAGGCACGCCGCCGGAGTTCTCCCCGCGCCGATCGGGACGATCTTCCTCGACGGGACCGACCGGGCGCGCCTCTCTCCGCGCGAGGCGGCCAGGATCGTCGCGTACGTCCCGCAGGGGCGCGAGCCGGACATCCCCTACAGCGCGCGCGAGATCGTGGCGCAGGCCCGTTATCCATTCCTCTCGACGTGGCGGCCCGCCGGCGCCGAGGACCGGATGCGGGTCGAGAGGGCGCTCGATCGGGTCGGCATTGCGGCGCTCGCGGACCGGGTCTTCTCGACCCTCTCCGGCGGAGAGCAGCAGAAGGTGCTTCTCGCGGCGGCCCTCGCGCAAGACGCGCGTCTTCTTCTCGTCGACGAGCCGACGACGTTTCTCGACCCACCCTTTCAAGAAGAGATTTTTCGTGTATTAAGCGATGTGTGCCGCCGGGAAAACCTCGCTCTCCTCGTGGCGACCCACGAGGTGAACCGCGCGCTTCTCGCCGCCGATCGAATCGTCGCGCTTCGGGACGGAGAGGTCGTCCGCGAAGGGGCGCCCGGGGAGATCGCATCCGCCGAGGCGCTCGAGGCGATCTACGGGGTCCGGTTCCTTCTCGCGCGCCATCCGAATACGGACCGTCTTCTCATCGTGCCGCGCGCGGAGGGGTCGGCGTGAGGGGGGGGAAGAACCCGGCGGCGTTCCTCGCGCTCTTCGCGCTCGTCTTCGTCGCGGTCCTCCTCGCGGCGCCGTTCACGGGAAGAGAGACGATCCGTCCCGGGGAGATCTTCGGCCCGGAAGGGACGACGCGCTTCTTCATCTTCTGGACGCTGCGGGTGCCGCGTCTTCTCGTCGGTCTTCTCGCCGGCGCGAGCCTCTCGCTCGCGGGCCTCGCGTTCCAAACGCTCTTCCGGAACCCGCTCGCGACTCCGTTCACGCTCGGGGTCTCCTCGGGAGCGGCGTTCGGCGCCTCGCTCGCGGTGATGCTCGGACTCCGCGGGGCGTTCCTCGGGATCGACGGGACGGCGCTCGCCGCTCTCGCGGGGGCGCTTCTCGTCGTCTTCTTTCTCTACGGTCTTTCGCGGCGCGGCGGAGGGATGTCGACTCTTCACCTTCTTCTCGCAGGGGTCGCCGTTTCGTATTTCTTTTCGGCGCTTCTTCTCTTCATGCAATACCAGGCGGACTTCACGGAGACCTATCGGGTCGTCCGGTGGCTGATGGGGAGGCTGGAATCGATCGGATACGCCGGCTCGCTCACGATCCTTCCGGCGTTCGTCGTCGGGACGATCGTCCTCTTCTTCTACAGAAGAGAGCTCGAT
>VGIW01000064.1 GCA_016867715.1 Candidatus Eisenbacteria bacterium
AACCCTCGACTACGTGCTCCGCCACATGACCTCTCCCGAGGGCGGGTTCTTCGCGGCGGAGGACGCGGACAGCGAAGGGGAAGAGGGGAGGTTCTACACGTGGACGCCGGACGAGATCCGGCGCGCGCTCGGCGAGGAGGACGGAAACCTCTTCTGCATGGCGTACGGCGCGACCGACCGGGGAAATCTTGAGGGACGAAGTATTCCGAACCGGCTCGGGGATCTCGACGAGCTCGCGGTTCGCGCAGGGGTCCGTCGCGACGATCTCGAGGTTCTTCTCCGGCGAGGCCGGGAGCGCCTCTTCTCCGAGCGGGCGAAGAGGGTCCGCCCCTCGCGCGACGAGAAGACGATCGCCGGGTGGAACGGGCTCATGATGGCCGCGCTCGCCGACGGGGCCCGCATCCTCGACGATCCCCGTTACGCAGAGGCGGCGGCGCGCAACGCTTCGTACATCGAATCCTCGCTCTTCAAGAACGAACGCCTGCTCCGCGTCCGAACGAACGGAGGAGCGCCGATTCCGGCCTTTCTCGAGGACCACGCCTTTCTCGGAGACGGCCTCCTCGCGCTCTACCAGACCGTCTTCGACGAGCGATGGTTCCGTATCGCGCGGGCAATGGGGGACGCGATCCTGGAGCGCTTCCTCGATCGCGACGCGGGGGGCTTTCACGACACGGGAGCGGACCACGACGCTCTCATCGCACGCTCGAAGGGGATCCAGGACCACGCGACGCCGAGCGGGAACGCGGCGGCCGTTCGTCTTCTTCTTTCTCTGGCCGCATACACCGGAGAGGAGCGCTACGCGGGCCCGGCGAGGCGCGCGCTCGCCTCGATGCAGGACCTGCTCGAGCGGCACCCGGCCGCCTTCGGCCACTGGCTCGGGACCCTCGAGTTTCTCCTCGCCCCGCCGAGGGAGATCGCGGTGATCGGAGAGCGCGGAAGGGCGGACACGGAGGCGCTCCTGCGGGCGGCTTTCGGATCGTACAACCCGAACCAAGTCGTCGGCTTCTTCGACCCGCGCGAGAAGACGACCGCGGTTCCGCTCCTCGAGAAGAAGCCGATGGTGGATGCGGCCGCGTCGGCGTACGTCTGCCGTTCATTCACCTGTCAAGCGCCGATCACGAACCCGGAGAAGCTGGCGGCCGAGCTGGCGAGATAGCGACCGGCCGGACCGATCCCTGAGAACGCCCCGCTCGCTGCCTACCTAAGCGACGCCTGCCATTCGGCAAACCGCTCAATCCGTTTGCCGCTTCCGCTCGAGGCCGAGATCGCGGAGGAGCTCCGAATCGACCTCGGAGGGGCTTCCGTCCATGAGGGAGAGGCCGCTCGTCGTCTTCGGAAAGGCGATGACGTCGCGAAGCGACTCGCCGCCGGAGAGGAGAAGGACGATCCGATCCCACCCGAGGGCGATCCCCCCGTGCGGCGGCGCTCCGTAGCGGAGCGCGTTCAGAAGAAACCCAAAGCGGCGGTCCTGCTCCTCGCCGCGAATGCCGACGACCGCCATCACGCGTCTTTGGAGATCCGGTTCGTGATTGCGGATCGAGCCGGAGGCGATCTCGACCCCGTTCAGCACCATGTCGTAGAGATGCGCGTAGACCTTTCCGGGATCGGTCTCCAAGAGAGGGATTGCGTCGTCGAACGGCATGGTGAACATGTGGTGCGCCGGCTCCCACCGGTTGTCTTCCTCGTTCCATTCGAAGAGCGGAAACCGGTTCACCCAGAGGAAACGAAGCTCGTCGTTCGGGACGAGCCCGAGCTTGCGCCCGACCTCGTTTCGAACCGCGCCGAGAGCGGTGAGCGTCTTCTTCCACGGACCGGCCGCCATGAGGAGAAGATCCCCCCCCGACGCGCCGGACGCCTCGCGGAGCCTCGCCGCGTCGAAGAACTTCCCGACGCCCCCCTCGAGACCGCTCGGGCCCGCCTTCGTCCACGCGAGACCCTTCGCTCCGTGCTTCTTCGCGAGCGCCTCGAGCGCGTCGATCTCCTTGCGGGAGAAGGACGCACCGCCCGGGACGACGAGGCCGCGAACGATCCCTCCCTCTCCGAGCGCCGCGCGAAACGCCTGGAACTCCGACTCGGCGGCCGCCGAATCCAGATTCTTCAAGGTCAAATCGAATCGGATGTCCGGCTTGTCGCTCCCGTAGAGCTCCATCGCCTCGTCGTACGCGAGGATGGGGAACGGAGTCGCGACTTCGCGCCCCGCGGTCTCCTTCCACACCGCCGCCATCAGGCCCTCCATGATGCGGAAGACCTCTTCTTCATTCGTAAAGGAAAGCTCGCAGTCGATCTGCGTGAACTCGGGCTGTCGGTCGGCGCGGAGATCCTCGTCCCGAAGGCATCGGGCGAGCTGGAAGTAGCGGTCGAAGCCGGAGATCATGAGAAGTTGCTTATAGATCTGCGGCGACTGCGGGAGGGAGTAGAACTTCCCGGGCGAGAGGCGGCTCGGAACGAGGAAATCGCGCGCCCCCTCCGGCGAGTTCCGGACGAGGAGAGGGGTCTCGATTTCCAAGAAACCGTGCTCGGAGAGATAGCGCCGCACCGTTTGCGCCGCGACATGCCGGAGAACGATCCGCCTCTGCATCGAGGGGCGCCGGAGATCGAGGAAGCGGTACTTGAGACGCATCTCTTCGGTCGCGTCCACGTCGTCCTCGATGACGAAGGGGGGCGTCTCGCACAGGTTCAGGAGGTCGAGCCGGTCGGCGAGAACCTCGATCGCTCCGGTCGAGAGGTTCGGATTGCGGATCCCCTCCGGCCGCATCCGGACGGTCCCCTCGACCGCCACGACGTACTCCCGCTTGAGATCGCGGAGATGCTCCGGGGAGACGCCTCCTCCCGGCTGCGCGACGACCTGCGTGAGACCGAATCGATCCCGAAGATCGAAGAAGAAGATGCCTCCTTGATCGCGAAGGCGATGGACCCACCCCATGAGCACCACGCGCCGGCCCTCGTGCTCCGCTCGAAGCTCTCCGCAGTTGTGGGTTCGGGTCCTTTCCATCGGCCGCTCACTCCTTCCGCGGCGCGCCCGGCGCCGCAATCCGCGAAGCGATCTCCTCGATCCGCGCTTCCAAGCGGTCGAGAAGGACGTTCTCCTGCTCTCCCGAATCGAGCCTCTTGACCAGGGCGGAGCCCGGCGCGCTCTCGTCGCCGCCGAGAAGGAGGAGAAGGTCGGCTCCCTCGCGGTTCGCCTGCTTCAAGACGGTCTTCAGGTTCCTCGGACGCGCCGAGCCGTCCGCTCGCCAACGCGCACGGAGCCGGAGGAGAACAGGGAGAACCTCCTCCGACGCCCGCTCGGAAAGTGGAGCGACGAGGATGCGGAGCTCGCGCGGCGTCTCCCAACGGATCGCGAGCTCCTCCGCGACCGAAACGATCCTCTCCATCCCGGCGGAGAACCCGACCCCGGGAGTGCGCGGCCCGCCGAGATCCTCCGCGAGCCGATCGTAGCGCCCGCCCCCTCCGAGCGCGCTCTGGGCGCCGAGCCGGTCGTGATGGATCTCGAAGACGGTGCGCGTGTAGTAGTCGAGGCCGCGCACGAGACCGGCGTCGAGCGCATGCGGGATCCCCGCGCGATCGAGCGCGCGCCGCACCTCGTCGAGATGCTTCGCGCATGAATCGCAAAGGCCTTCGAGAATCGAGGGAGCCTCTCGAACCACCGCCCGGTCCTCTTCCTCCTTGCTGTCGAGCACGCGAAGCGGGTTCCGCTCGAGACGCTCGCGCGAGATCTCGGAAAGATCCTCCCGGCGCCCGCTAAGATACGCGGACAGACTCTCGACGTAGGCCGGGCGGCAAGCCTCGTCTCCTACCGACCCGAGCCGCACAGTGAGGTCGCCGAGCCCGACGGAGCCGAGGATCGCATGGAAAACGGTGATCGTCTCCGCGTCGTAGAACGCCTCCTCGGGGCCGAGCACCTCGATGCCGAACTGGTGGAACTGGCGGAAGCGTCCCTTCTGGGGACGCTCGTAGCGGAACATCGGCCCGATGTAGTAGACCTTCGCGATCGGCCGCTCGCGCGCGAGGTGGTTCTCGAGAAACGCGCGGACGACCGAGGCGGTTCCCTCCGGCCTGAGCGTCAGGCTCCGCCCCTTCCGGTCGAGGAAGGTGTACATCTCCTTCTGAACGATGTCCGTGTCGGTTCCGATCGAGCGGGAGAAGAGATCGGTCGACTCGAAGATCGGCGTCCGGATCTCCTCGTAGCCGGACCTCTCCGCGACGGCGCGCACCTTCTCTTCGAGAAAGCGCCAGCGGCCGAGCTCGTCTCCCAAGAGATCCTTCGTTCCCCGAATCGCCTGGATGCGCGTCACGGCTCCACCGCCTTCGACCGGCGTTCCCGCCATTCTTGAAACGTTTGGACGGCAAGGATCGCGAACGCGTCCGCCAGGAAGTCGTTCACGTCGCGCGAACGGCCCACGAAACCCTGATACACCTCGTCGAGCGCCGCGAAGAGAAGCCCGCCGCCGACCACGATCGCCGCCGCGCGCCTCCGGAGCGCGCCCCGCTTCGATCCGCGGAGGACATCCCCCCAAAGCCACGAGAAGACGCCGTACTCGATCAGGTGGAGGACCTTGTCTTGATGCAGGAACGGGGGAGGCGCCGCCGGAATCCTCGGGATGGAAGAGGCCGCGATCATGAGGCCCGACCACGCGAGCGCCCACGGAAGCCTCGACCGGCCGGCGCTTCGCTTCCGCCCGGCATCTCGAGAGCGGTCCGAATCCGCCGCGAGCGCCATACGCTAGCACTCTCCCCGCGCGCGGTCAAGCCGAGCGCCCGCCGAAGAGGATATCGCGCGCGCCTCCTCGATCAGCTTCTCGCGGACCCGGTCGACGTCCGCGCGCGTTGTGCGGAGGTTTCCGACCGCGAGGCGAAGCGCGGCGCGACCTTTGAGCGAGGCGTGGGAGAGATACGCCTCGCCGCTCCGGTTGATCCTCTCGAGAAGAGTGCGGTTCCGATCCGCGAGAGCTTCTTCGTCGCGCACGCTCCCCGCCGGCCCGATCGACCGGAAGCAGACGACCGAGAAGGGGGCCGGGGCGAGGCGCTCCCACTCCTCGTCGCCGTCGATCCAATCGGCGAACGCGCGCGCGAGCCGGATGTGATGCCGGATCCGCTCCTCGAGCCCCCGGCGCCCGTACGCGCGGAGGACGAACCAGAGCTTGAGGGCGCGGAAACGCCGCCCGAGCTGAAAGCCGTAGTCCATCGGGTTGTCCGCCTCGTCCGGCGTTCGGAGATACTCCGGGACGACGCAGAACGCGCGGCGAAGCGCCTCGGGATCGCGGAAGAAGAACGCGCTCGCGTCGATCGGCGTGAAGAGCCACTTGTGCGGGTTCACGACGATCGTGTCTGCCTTCTCCCAGCCCCGGAAGAGATCCTTCTTTTCCGGAAGGAGCGCGGCCGCCCCCGCGTACGCGGCGTCGACGTGGAGCCAGAGCCCTTCCTCTTCGGCGATCGCGGCGATCTCGGGGACCGGATCGACGCTCGTCGTTGCGGTTGTCCCGGCGGTCGCCACGACTGCGAAGGGGAGGAATCCCGCCGCGCGGTCGCTTCGTACGCGTTCGCGAAGCGAGCCGGCGTCGAGCCGATAGTTCACATCCGAAGGGATCCGCACGACATGGTCGAGGCCGATCCCGAGAAGGATCGCCGCTTTCTCGACCGACATGTGCGCCTCTTCCGACGCGTAGAGCCGAAGCTTCGCTCCGGACGCGACGAGACCGCGGCGCCGGCAGTCGGAATCGGTCGCCTTCTCGCGCGCCGCCGCGAGCGAGAGAAGCGTCGAGGTGGAGGCGGCGTCCGCGAGGATCCCGGAAAAGGAGTCCGGGATGCCGAGCGCGCGCGCGAGCCAGCGGAGCATCCCCTTCTCGAGCTCCGCAGAGGCCGGGCACGTGATCCACCGCATCGCGTTCGTGTTGAGCGCCGCGGAGTAGAGATCGCCGAGGATCCCCGGCATCGACCCGCTGATCGCGAAGTAGGCGAAAAAGCGGGGATGATTCCAATGGGTGAGGTGCGGGAGGACGAGCCGGACGAAGTCCTCCTCGATCCGCTCGAGAGGCTCCCCCTCCTCCGGCATGCGTGCGGGGAGCGCGGCCAGGAGATCCCCCTCCCCCCCCGCGGACCTCACCGGATATGCGCGCGTCTCATCGAGATAGCGCGCGATCCAGCGGAGCGCGCGATCCCCCGCCCGAAGGAACTCCTCGACCGGGATGTCTCCGCGCTCGCGATCGTCGTTCTTCTCCCCCGACATGCCGCCAGTATACACCGGGCGGGGAAGAGGGGCCCGCGCCGTGCGCGTTTCGCGGGCGCCTGTTATAGTTAGGAAAGGATGAAACGACCGCATGCCCGCTCCCGAATCCGGCTCCCCCTTCTCCGGCTCGCCGCATGCATTCTCCTGGCGCTCCATTCGGGCGCCGCGGTGGCCGCAGAGGAGTTCCGGCTCACCGTGACGGCGGGGGGCTACGCCCTCGAGCCGGTCTCCCGCGCGGAGGGGACGTTTCGCCGCGTCGAGGCTTCGTTCCCCGGCCGGATCCTCGAGCCTGGGCTTCCCTCTCTCCCGATGCGGACGTTTCTCGTCGGCGTGCCCGAGGGGGCGCGCGTCGTCGCGATCGTCGAATCGGAAGAGCACGCGGACATCCCCGGCGATCCGATCGAGCCGGCGGGATTGGACACGCTGATCGGTTCGGAGCCGATCTCGATCATCCATCCGGTCCTCGATGAGAGAACCTATCGTTCGGGGGATTGGTTTCCGGAGACTCTTGTCTCGATCGGCGCCGAGGGCCGCTTTCGCCATCAATCGGTCGTCCCGATCCATGTCCGTACGTTCCGCACGATCCCTGCGTCCGGCCTTCTCCGCGTGTACGAACGGATCGAGCTTCTCGTTCGGATCGAAGAAGATCCCGCGCGTGACGGGAAGCGCTCTCTTCGGGAGCCGGCTCCGGACGATCCCTTCTTCGAAAATCTTTATATACAAACGATCGTGAACCACGAGTCCGCGAGGAAGCACCGGACGCGTCCGGCCCGCGCGTTCTTCCCCCCGAAGCGGAGCGGCGGCTCGACCGAGTGGAAGATCCGCGTTCGGGAAGGCGGGCTCTACCGAATCGATCACGAGGAGCTCGCGGCGGCCGGATTCCCAAACGCCGCCCCAGCCGGATCGATCGCGCTCGCGAGGCGCGGCTTCTCCGACGCGGAGCTCGCGGCGGGTGGGGATCCGTTCACGGAGCGCCTTCTCCCCCTTCTCGTGGAGGACAAGGACGAGGACGGCCTCTTCGGCGCGGGGGATCGTCTCTTCGCCTACCTCCCCGGGTTTCGCGAGGATCGGATGAAGAGGGACAACGACGACCGCTTCGCATCCGAGGCGGTCTACTTCCTCTCCACGGAGGGGGGCGCCCCCCCGTTCGAGACGAGGAGCGGATGGAGAGGATACCCCGGCCTCGCCCCCCTCCCCTCCTTCCCCGATTCGATCCGATGGGAGGAGGATTTCTACTACGATTTCAAGACGATCGCCGAGACGCTCGACGTCTACTATCCGGCGAACAACCTCACCGACCTCCAGATGGACATCGACCTTCCTCCCGCGGACACGAACGGAATGTTTCGGATCAAGGCGATGACCGTGAGCGCCTACTACCCGCTCCATCCGTACCATCGCTACGTCATCCTCCACGAGGCGGCCGGCGACACGGTCTTCAACGAGGTCGTGTACGGGTCGAGAGGGGCGCTCTTCACGAGCGGGCTCTCCTTTCCCGCCGCCTTGCTCGCAACCGGCTCCAACCGATTTCTGTATAAAGGATCGCGGGGGAGCGATTCGACGACCCCGATCACGGGGGCGCTCGGTTTCCTCGACTGGTTCGAGGTGCACGCTCCGTTCCTTTACGTGGCCAGGAACGATTACGCGCGCTTCTCCACCGGCCGGGAGACGGGACGCGTGCAGATGGAGGTCGCCGGTTTCGACGATCCGGAACCGATCGTCCTCGATCTCTCCGATCCGTACGCGCCGATCCTCGTCGAGCCCGATTCGGTCCGGTTCGAGAACGGGGCTTGGACAATCGTCCTTCAGGATTCGGTGGGATTTCCGCGCGCATACGCCGCCGCGACGAGGGACGGTGCGCGGCGTCTCGGCGAGGGAGCGATCCTTCGGGACGAGCCGAGCCGCCTCGCGTTCGAAGAGGCGGACTATCTCATCGTCGCATGGGACGATCTCCTCGAAGCGGTCGAGCCGCTCGCGGAGCATCGGGAGTCGCAGGGGTACCGGGTCGCGCGGGTTCGCGTAAGCGACGTCTACGACGAGTTCAACGGGGGCGTGAAGGACCCGATCGCTCTCCAGCGCTTCTTCCGCTACGCGTTCGAACGTTGGGAGATCCCGCCGACGTACGTTCTTCTCGTCGGCGACGGATACGAGGAGCAGCGCGGGATCGCGACGAACGGAACCGCGGGCGACGCCGATCTCGTTCCTTCGTATCCGATGTTTCAGCGAGGCGCGCCGAGCGTGGGGAACGAGTGGGTCGCGAGCGACGCATGGTACGCGCTCCTCGACGGGAACGGCGACCTCGCGCCCGAGATGGTGATCGGGCGCTTTCCGGCCTCGAGCGCGGCGGAAGCCGACGTGCTTGTCGAGAAGACGCTCGCCTACGAGGCGGAGCGGAAAGAGGAGCCGTGGAGGAGGCGGGTCGCGTTCGTCGCGGACGACGCGTGGGTGAAGGACAGCGCGGTCCAGCCGTACCGGAACGGAGCCCAATATGCGTTCGAGAACGCTTCGTTCGATTTCGCGAAGCGCATCTCGAGCGAAGGGGCTCTGCGCGCGGACACCACCACGCTCTTCCTTTCCCGCGACGCGGACATCTATCGCTCGCTTTGCCCGTACGGCGATCCCCCCAACCCGATGTACGCCGACCACACCTGCGTGATGACTCTGACCCGCGACCCGAACCTGGGGTTCACGCCCCGTTTCTTCGATCTACTCAACCGAACCGGGGTTTCGCTGGTCAACTTCCAGGGGCACGGCAACCGCACGTCTCTCACGCATGAACTGTTTTTAGTTCACGGAAGAGACACGGCGTTCACCGGGCGCTTTCACAACGACCTTACGGATTTCTCCGAGGCCGGGGCTCCTCCGTACATCTTCCTCGCGTTCGGGTGCTCGATCTCCGAGTTCGAGGTTTTCACCTCGTACGGCTACGACGCGCTCGGCGAGAACATGATCCTTCTTCCTGGGAGAGGCGGGGTTCTCACCTACGGCTCGACGGGACTCGAATACCTCGACCCGAACATCCAGCTGAACCGCTTCGTGCTGGCCCGCTGGTTCCCCGTCCTCGGGGACACGAGGGAGACACCGGGCGTCGGCTTCGACCGGACCGCCGGCGAGGGCCTCACGAGCGGCATGATCGACTACTCCTTCGCGAGCGGGCAGACCGGACCGGTCCGGCGCTTCGTGGTCCTCGGGGATCCGGCGCTTCGGATCGGGCCCCCGCCCCCCACGCTCCTCGTGACGATGGAGGGCGACACGATTCCCGACGGCGCGACCCGCCTTCCGGCGCCGGACGGATCCCCGTGGGCGATCGAGGCGCGGATCGCGGCGGACGTGCACATCGAGGAGGATTCGATCGAGGTTCTCGAAAACGGAGAGCCGATCGACCGCGGCCTCTACACGATCGAGCGGAGCGTCGACCCCGCGACGAACCGCTGGGTCTGGACCGTGCTCGTCGAGCGCGCGCCGGAGGAGAGCCTCCGCGCGATCGGGTTCCGCGCGACCGATCGCTGGGGAACGGCCCTTTCGCACACGATGCGGACGTGGGCCGAGATCGCGTTTTCGTTCGAGGGGGCCGCGTACGTGGAATCGCTTCTCGTCTCGCAGGCGAGCCGCCTCCGGATCGACATCGGCGCGGACGTCTCGCTCGCTCTCTCCGACATCCGCGCGGAGACGCAGAGCGCCTTGTTCGACGCCGACACGCTTTTTCGCACGAGCGACTCGACGTGGGCGGCGGAGATCGACCTCCTCCTCGCGGAGGGGGAACAGGAGATCGTCGTCTCGATCGGCGGTCTCCGGAAAGCGCTCATCGTTCGCGCGGCATCCTCCGGGATCCGGATCGCGGCGAGCGTCGACGGGATCGAGGTCGAGAGCGGCCACTTCCTTCTCGGCCATCTCGACGGGACGCCCCCCGCGATCGACGCGCGCATCGAGACCTGGCTCGGCTTCTCGACCGACTCGGTCCGCGTGCTCGCGGGAGGAGTGCTCGTCCCTCCCGGCGAGTACGCGACATCGATCGACACGATCGAAGGACGGATCGTCCTCCGGATCGGCTACGAGCCCGCGATCGGGAACGAGACGGGGGACATCCGGATCGAGGCGTACGCGGGAGCCGTTTCGTCTCTCTTTCTCCTTCGCGCATCGCTCCCGATCGCGCTCACGGCGGACGGGACGGCGGTCGAGAACGGGGATTTCCTCGCCCCGATGAGCGTTCTCCGCGCGTCGGCCACCTACCCGAACGATCTCCCCCTCGCAGAGACCGCGTTCTTCCTGAACGGCGTTCCGATTTCTCCGGACACCCTCCGCCGCGAGGGGAGCGACGGTTGGATCGCCGCGGCATCCGTCGAGACCGGTGGAGGAACGCACACGGTCGCGTTTCGGGCGGGCGCCTTCTCCGCTTCGCGCGAGGTCCGCGTCGAGAACCGGCTTCGCGTCGTCGATCCGCTCTGCCACCCGAACCCATCGAAAGAGGGGACAGGCTTCTACTACCACCTCACCCTTCCCGCCGACGAAGTCAAGGTTGAGATTTATACCATCACCGGTCGAAAGATTCGGGTCCTCTCCGGTCTTTCCCGTCGGGCGGGGTACAACGAGAACTTCCTCGCGTGGGACGGGCGCGACGAGGACGGCGACCGCGTCGCCCGCGGGGTGTATCCTTTCCGCGTCGTCGCCGCCCGCGCCGGAGAGAAGGCGGAAGCGATCGGGAAGATCGTGGTCCAGGACCCGAAGAACTGACCGGCGCGCGGGGCGGACCGGCCGGGACGGATCGCATGAAACGCGACGCCGCATGGAAGCGGGCCCTTCTTTCGGGAGGCGTCCTTCTCGCCTTCGCGGTTCTCGCGCTCGTTTCGTGCGGCGGGGGAAGGAGCCGGCCGAACCTTCTTCTCATCGTCGTCGACACGCTCCGCGCGGACCATCTCGGCTCCTACGGCTATCCGCGGAACACGAGCCCGGCAATCGACCGCCTCGCCGCGGAAGGGACGCGGTTCGAGAACGCGTTCACGCCCGCGCCGTGGACTCTTCCCGCCTTCGCATCGCTCCTCACCTCGCGCCTCCCGTGGGAGCACGGAGCGGTGAACGACTACCTCGCGCCGCGGGCCGACATTCCCTTCCTTCCGGAGGTTCTCCGCGGCGCCGGATACGAAACGGCCGCCTTCGTGAGCCATATCTACACTTCACGCGTGTACGGTTTCGACGCGGGGTTCGACCGCTTCGAGGATTTCCGGATCGGCGAGGATTACGCCTTCGATCAGGGGCGCGAGCCGCGCGCCGAAGAGGTCGTGCGCGAGGCGATCCGCTGGCTCGCCGGACGGAAGAACAAGAAGCCTTTCTTCCTCCTCGTCCACCTCTTCGATCCGCACTGGGCGTACGACGCTCCGGAGCCGTTCCGCGCGCGCTTCGACCCGGGCTATTCGGGCTCGGCCGACGGATCGTACCGAACGATCGCGCGTTTTTTCTCCCCCGACTCGATCCCCCCCGCGCGGGACCTCGAGCACATCATCGCGCTCTACGACGGCGAGATCCTTTACACCGACGCATGGCTCGACACTCTCTTTCGCGCGCTCGACCGCGCGGGGGCGTGGGGTAAGACGGCGGTCGTCGTCACGGCCGACCACGGAGAGGAGTTCCGCGACCATGGATCGATGGGGCACTCCTTCACCTTCTTCGACGAGGTTCTCCGCGTGCCGCTCATCATCCGCCGGCCGAACGAGAGGAGCGGGGGGACGGTGAACGAGCCGGTTTCGCTTCTCGACATCTTTCCGACGCTCGCGGAGTGGGCCGGTGCCGAGATCCGGTCCGGCCTCCGCGGGCGCTCTCTTCTCCGCACGCCGGAGAAGGAGCCGCGATTTCTTGAAGCAGGAACGATTCGCGAGGGGCGCTATGGGCGCGCCGTGCTTCGGGGAACGAAGAAGCTGATTCGGGACGCACAAGGCGATCGGCTCTTCGACCGCGCATCGGATCCTCGGGAAACGAACGACCTTCTCCGCGGCGGCTTCCCGTTCGACGGTTCGGAGGCCGAACCGCTGGCCGCGCGGATCGATGAGACGGGCCCGCTCGAAGGATGGCAGGTCGTTTGGTCGAGTCGAACGGAACGACCCGGCGCGTCCTTCTCCGGGACGATCGACCCGGAGGGGATCATCGTCGAGCTTCTCCCGCATGCCGGATGCGCGATCGATCTCGAGGCGACGGACAACGGATCGTTCCGGTTCGCCGCTCACGGGAGCGGAGGGCTTCGGTTCCGGGTCGTTCCACCGGAGGGCGCCGTCCGCTTCCGTCTCCTCGTCGAAGGGGAGGAACGTTCGGATCGGGTCCGGATCGGGCGGGAGGGCTTCCATCCTCCGGGCGCGTCCTTCGGCCTCGATCCCGCCACCTCGCCCGAGGGGGTGCTCCGCGCCCCAGAAACGACTCGAAGCGATGAGCCTTTCTTTCTCGTATGGAAGGAGTTGGATCCTCCCACGCCGCGCCTGATCACCCTCTCCCCCGCCGAAAGGGAGCGGCTCCGCTCTCTCGGCTATCTCGAATAGGGACCCGCCCTTCGGCACCCTCCTTGCACCTCTCGCGCCTCTGGAAGCCCGCGGTTCTCCGGGAACGGCGCAAGATGTTGGCCTGCAATCGCGATCCGACTTCGCTTCACGTACGATCGGAGACGCGGCGCGAGAGGCCCGTCGCGTTCTGCGACGCCACGCTAACTCCGTTTCTCTCGGAGGGTTCCCCCCTCAAGCCTCCCCTCATTTCGGCCGATCCTCGGGGTGGAACGACACGAAACGCAACGCCGCGGGCATGTCCGGGGAGCTTCATGCGCCGAACGTTCATTCTTGTCTTCGGGGTTCTCCTTCTTTCCCAAGGGACCGTCGAAGGCGCCGCGACGAAGATCGACACCCTCCAGCCCGGTCCCCTCGGAGGCGTCGACACGTGGATCGGCTCGCAGTTTCCTTTCTACGCGAGCGGCGAAAGAGACACGCTTCTCCTCGGACAGGGCGACCCCGCGCTGGCGGGCATCATCATCGATGATCCTTTGAAAACCGCGGCGATTCACAGCTGGCGAGCGCTCCTCCGCTTCGACCTCTCCTCCCTTCCGCCGGATGCGGACATCAGCGAGGCGCGGCTCGGGCTCTACCTGCGGGCATTCGTTCCCTTGAGCGGCGGCGACATGAAGGTCGGCGTCCATCCGGTCACCTCGTCGTGGGCGGAGGGGACGAACGGACCGGTCACGGGCGCGACCTGGTATCACAGGGATCCGCCGGCGACATGGGCGGCGGCGGGAGGCGATTTCGGAGCCCAAGTCTCCGACAAGGTCGTCAAGAACCCGTCGACCTGGATCGTTTGGGACATCAAGAATGCAGCGCAGGCGTGGGCGGCGGATCCCGGATCGAACCTCGGCGTGCTACTCAAGCGAAAGGACGGGGGCTTGGCCCTCGGCGCGTTCGCCTCGAGCGACCATGCGGATTCCAGTCTCCGCCCGAGGCTTCACATCAAGTACTCGAGCGACATCGTCGACGACCTTCCGGCGCTCCTCGGAGGGACGGCCGAGATCCAGCCGAACCTCGTGCCGAAGAACACGACCGCGGAGCTCACGCTCTACGCCGCGCTCGACGTCAACGACGCGTATCTCGGCATGGGACCGGACTACCTGACGATCCGAATGCCGGCCGGTTTTCTCGACCCGAGGATTCTCGATGTGTCTTATGACGGCGTGCCGGTCGCGTACACCGACGGCGGCGACCGGGACAACCTCAGGCTCGATCTCAGGTCGTGCCTCGAACAGAACGGAACTCTCGTCGTTCGCTTCAGCGTTCGGACTCCGTCAAGCCCGGATCCGGTCGGCAAGCTGTTCACGCCGATCGTCGACGACCGGAGCACGGCCGCTCCCCCGGACACGCTCCCCGAGGGAGACGCAAACGGGATCCCGGGGGACGGGGACACGTACCTCGTGCGCGTCTCGGGCGGCGCGCTCGCCTCGATCGTTGTGACCCCCTCGAACGCGACCCTCACGGCCGACTCGACCCTCCTCTTCACGGCGAAGGGCTACGACGCCCTGGGCTTCGAGGTCCCCATCTCCCCGAGTTGGCGCGCGGTCGGCGGCGTCGGGACGATCGACGCGGGGGGCCTTTTCGATCCGACCGTCGTCGGGACCGGTTTCGTCGAGGCCTCGGTCGGCGCGATGGTGGGGAACGCGCGGGTCACGGTCCTTCACGGGCGCGCGGCGGAGATCGCCGTCTCGCCCGCCGACACGACCGTGATCCTCGGCGATGTCGTGGCGTTCTCGGCGGCGGCGGTCGACGCGGACGGAAACCCCTTCACGCCGAGCGCCTCCTGGTGGGCCACGCCCGCGATCGGGTCGATCGACGCGGGCGGAATCTTTACGTCGCAAGGAGTCGGAAACGGGATCGTCGTCGCTTCCGCGGACGGCGCGAGCGACACCGCGGCCGTGACGGTCGCGGCGGGGACCCCCGCCCGGATCGAGGTCGAGCCCTCGGCGGCGAGCGTGACCGCCGACACGCTCCTTTCGTTCACCGCGCGCGTCTACGACAACCGCGGCTACTTGATCGACACGACGGTGACTTGGAGCGTCGCGGGCGGGATCGGGACGATCGACCCCGCGGGTCTCTTCGACGCGCGGCGCGCCGGCACAGGGTTCGTCGTCGCTTCGTTCGAGGCGCTCGCCGACTCGGCGCTCGTCACGGTCGTCCCGGGAGAGGCGGTCCGCCTCGCGATCGCCCCGCGCGACTCGACGATCGCGGCGATCGATTCCCTTCTCTTTGCGGCGATGCTCTTCGACTCCGACACGAACGCGTTCCCGAGCGCCGCGGCAGTCTGGTCGGAGCCGACCGGAACCGGGACGATCGACCCCGGCGGGCTCTTTCGCGCGTCGGCCGCCGGAACGGCCCTGATCGTCGCGGCGGATGGAATCTTCTCCGACACGGCGACGCTTCTTGTGACGCCCGGCCCGACCGCCACGCTTGAGGTCGTCCCCTTCACCGCGGTCGTGAACACGGAAGCGACGATCCTCTTCTCCGCGATCGCGAGGGACGCGAGGGGCAACCTCGTTCCGAACCCCGGCCCTCTCGCGTGGAGCGGCGCGCTCACGATCGGCTCGATTCATCCGACCACCGGGCTCTTCACGCCGAACCGGGTCGGAACGGACAGCGTCGCGGCGACCGCCGGATCCGTCGTCGGGAGAAGCGGCCCGATCGTCGTCGTGCCGGGGCCGACCCGCTCGGTCATCATGAGCCCGCCGAGCCTCCAGATCCTCGCGGAGGAGGACACGCTCTTCACAGCCGCCGCGTACGACATCGCCGGGAACCCGACCGGCGAGCCGGTCTCCTGGTCGGTCCTCGGCGGCATCGGTTCGGTCTCCGCGGGAGGCCTCTTCACCGCGTCGGCCGCCGGATCGGGGAGCGTGGTCGCCTCCGCGTCGTCCGCCGCCGACACCGCCGAGGTCTCGGTGTTCGACAACGCCGGGATCCGAATCGACCGAATCCTCGAATCGAGAAGCATCGTCACGCGGGGAGAGACGGGGATCGACGTGCGTCTCGCGTTCACGAACGAGACGGGCGACGCCCTCGTCAACCTCGCGGGGACGCTCCGCTTCTCGATCGGCGGGGGCGACGTCTCGGGCATGTACGCGGTCGCTCCCATTCCTTTTATGAATGAACCTCTCGCGGAGGGAGCCTCGGACACGCTCCGCTTCCTGGTCGCGGTCGGCGAGAACGCGACGCTCGGAGGTCCGGTCATCGTGGACGGAGGGGTCGGGGCCGTCCTCCAGGGGAGCGGGACCGCGGCCGCCGGCCTCTCCGCGATCCTGAAGGGGGAGTGGACCGTGGGGGATTCTCCCTCCCTCGCCGCCGTGAGCCGCTCCCTCTTCCCGAACAAGGCGCACGCGGGGAACCGGGTCGGCTTCGCGATCGCCCTCCGAAACACCGGCTCCGCGGCGCTCACCGTGGAGACCGCGACGACCCTCGTCTTCTCGGACGGAGTCGAGACGTACGAGGCGCCGCTCCTCGCTCCCGTGACCCTTCCGCCGGACGGAACGCCCGGCTCCTTCCTCTTCGACGACCGGGCGATTCCCGGAGCGTTCGTGCCGGGACGCTACACGGTCACTTTGAACATCAAGGGAAGGGACGGGAACGGCGGCAACTACGAACAGTCCCTGCAGGCCGGCTCGAACCCGCTCGACCTCCTTCCCCCCTACATGCTCGTCTCCGCACAGTCGATCGCGCCGCGCATCGTTCACCCGGGAACCGACTCGATCCCGCTCCTTCGGCTGAAGATCTCGAACCTCTACGAAGAGGCGAAGACGCTCTCGCTGCTTCGGGTGACCAACGCGAACGCCGGGCCCGGAACGATCGCGGAGAGGGACTCCGAGTGGGATGCGATCCGCCTCGTCGAGGATCGGAACGACGACGGGATCTTGGGCCCGGGGGACGTGTTTCTCGGGAGCGGCGCGTACTCGCAGGGGACCCGTTCGTTCAGCCTCACCCTCCCGATCGGTCCGGGAGATTCCACCGCGCTCCTCGTTCTCGGGGACCTCTCGCTCGACCGGGCGCGCGACGGGGAGCAGCTTGATGCGCTCGTCGCGTCCGCGTCGGATCTCTCCTTCGGGGCGGGCGCCGAGACGCAAGGGGGCTTTCCCTTGAACTCGTACGGCGCGCACTTCGTGGACGGCTTCATCGCCGCGCAGATGAGCGCGTTCGCGGGCTTCCCTTCTCCCCTCCCGGCCGGCGCGAACGACTCGCTCGCTCTGGACATCCGTGTCCCGTCGAACGGGTATCGTCCCGACACGCTCCAGACGCTCGCCGTTCAGAACGCGGGCACCGCCGCGGCCGGTGTCGACCTCACCGAGGTTCGCCTGTGGCGCGACGGCGGGAACGGCGCGTACGATCGCGGCGGCGGCGACGATCTCGATCTCGGGGCGCTCTACTGGACCGGGGCGCTGTGGACCCGCTCCGGAATCGGCCTCGCGATCCCGGCGGGGGGCGCCCGGCTCTTCGTCACGGTGGACGCCTCCGACAGCCCGACCGACCAGCGCACCGTCCGCCTTCGCGTTCCGATCGACGGGGTCTGGATGGCGTCGGGGAACGACGGGCCGATCGACGCGGCGGTGCTCTCCCCCGCGAGCCGCATCATCGGGGGAGCGAAGAAGGTCGACATCGATCTCGCGGCATCCGGCGAGGGGACCGTCCGTCCGGGCGAGACGAAGCGGTTTCTCGCGCTCTTTTTGATCTCGAACTTTTATACCGATTCCGTTCATATCGATGGGATCGCCCTCGAGAACCGCTCATCGGGAGCGGCTCCGGATTCCGTCCTCCGCCTCGTGAGTCTTCACGCGGGCGCCTTCCCGTCGGGCGGCGGGACGCTCCCCGAGGCGCTCGCGACCGCCGTCTCCTCGAACAGACGCTTCGATCTCTCGGGCTTCGCGATCTCCGTCCCGCCGGGCGGGACCAGGAGCCTCACCGTCGCGGGGGACGCGGCGCTCGGCTGCGTCTCCGACGGCGACACGATGCGGATCGCGCTCGCCTTTCCGGCGGACGTGCGATTCCGCGCCGGCCGGTCGGTGAGCGGCGCCTTCCCGCTCGCTCCTCCGGCCCCTCCCGTGGTCGACGGCCACACGGCGGCGCAGATCGCCGTCGCCGATCTCGCGGGGGGCGTGCTCGCGCCGACGGAGAGAGAGCGGCTCGTCTTTGCGATCCGCGTCCCCTCCAACGGATGCCTTCCGGACACGCTCCAGGGGGTGCGGATCGCGAACCTCGGGACGGCCGGTCTCTCGGACATCGAGACGCTCGCGCTGCGCGCGGGTGAGAACGACCTCGGCGCGCTCGTTTGGAACGGCCAGATGTGGGTGCGGGAGGGAATCGCGCTCCCCGTTCCGCCCGGCGGAATCCCGATCGAGATCCGCGCGACCCCGGCCGCCGGCGCGGAAGACGGCCGGACGATTCGTCTCGCCCTCCCCGCGGGGGGCCTCACGATGGCTTCCTCGAACGACGGCCCGATC
>VGIW01000065.1 GCA_016867715.1 Candidatus Eisenbacteria bacterium
CCAGCGAACCCACTCGTGCCCGTAGGCCGCCTCCACCTGGGCGATCTCGTTCGTGTGATGAATGGCGATATGATCCACGCCGCCGCAATGGATATCGAACCGATCTCCGAGATAGCGGACCGACATCGCGGAGCACTCGATGTGCCACCCCGGGAACCCGATCCCCCACGGGCTCTCCCACTCCATCAGGCGCTTCTTCTCCTTCGGCGAGAGCTTCCAGAGCGCGAAATCGGTCGGGCTTCTCTTCCCCTCGACCATCTCGATGCGAGCCCCCGCCTGAAGGCCGTCCCGATCGAGGCGCGCGAGCTGTCCATAATCTTTTAACCTCGAAGTATCGAAGTAGATACCGTCCTCGAGGCGATAGGTGAAGCCTCGTTCCTCGAGGCGGCGGACGAGATCGATCTGCTCCGTGATGTGGTCGGTCGCCTTGCACCAGACGTCCGGCTCGAGAACGTGAAGCCGCCGCATGTCCTCGCGGAAAGCGCGCCAATAGAAGTCGGCGATCTCGTGGATCGTCTTCCCCTGTTTCGCGGCGCTCTTCTCCATCTTGTCGTCGCCGGTGTCCGCGTCCGAGACGAGGTGCCCCACGTCGGTCACGTTCATCACGTGTTGAACCTCGTATCCGGCCTCGGTCAGGACGCGCTTCAGCACGTCCTCGAACACGTAGGTCCGCAGGTTCCCGATGTGGGCGTACTGATAGACCGTCGGGCCGCACGTGTAGAGGCCGACCTTTCCCGAATCGAGCGGCTCGAACGGCTCGACCGACCGGGTCATCGTGTTGTAGAGCCGAATCATGATCGCCGTATCCTCGATGAGTTCTTCTCACGCCCCGCCCGGGTCGCGCGCGGCTCGGCCTAGTGGGAGCCCCACACGCCGAGGATCTTCTTGCAGAGGGGGCAGCAGACGACGCGCACCGACTCGTGCCACTTCCCCTTCACCTCGACCAGCCGCTCGAGCATCTTCTCGCAATGCGGGCAGACCGGCCGCATTTCTTCCTTGTCCGTTTTCATCGCCCCCTCCTGCGGGACGGCTTTTCGCTCCCGAGGCGCGCCCGCTTTCCGGCGGCGAACCTCGCGCGGGTTTGGGAGTTCCAACATCAGCGGCCTCCGCCGCTCCCGTCAGTCTAGGTTCGTCCTCGAGGGGTGTCAAGGAACGGCCGGGGAAAGAGCGAGAAACGATTGGGGGCGCGGCCCCCCTGTGGTATATTGCGAAAGCTGTTGGAGAAAAGCGGGGCAACCCGACGATGCGAGCAGGAGACCCGTGAAACGAGACAATCGAGAAGCCGGAGGGCGCGAAGAGGGCGCCCCACGCGGCGAGACCCGCAAAGAACCGGACAAGACAACACGCCCCGCCGAGGATCGCCTCGACGGAACGGTCACCTACGGGCGGAGGTTTGACCTTCTCGTCGCCCTTCTCGTCACGCTGGTGTCGGGAGCGATCTACGTCCTGACGACCGGGCGAGGCTCCCCCTTCTGGGACTGCGGGGAGTTCATCGCCTGCGCGTACATTCTCGGGATCCCGCATCCGCCGGGAGCCGCGCTCTTCGTGATGATGGGGCGCGTGGTCTCCCTCATCCCGTTCGGGGACACCGCGTTCCTCCTGAACCTCTTCTCGTCGGTCTCGAGCGCCCTGGCGGTCGGCTTCGCCGCGCTCGCGCTCGCGCGGGTCCTCCGCCGCATCAGCGGACACGAGAGGACGGCGATCGACTCGGTCGCGATCTACGCGGGAGTCGTCCTCGGCTCCCTCGCGATGGCGTTCGGATCGACCTACTGGTACAACGCCGTGGAGGCGGAGGTCTACGGGCTCACCCTTCTTCTCATCTCGATCCTGGTTTGGCTCACGCTCGTCTGGGCCGAGCGCGCACGCACGCCCGAGGGGAATCGGATTCTCGTCCTGCAGGTGCTTCTCCTCTTCCTCGGCGCGACGAACCACATGCAGGCTTTTCTTCCGATCCTGCCGATCTTCCTCCTCTTGTTTCTCGCCGACCGAGCGCGTCTCAAGAACCCGGCCTTCTGGGCCGTCTTCGTGATTCTCACCTCAGTGATCTACCTGCTCGATTTCTTCCTCTGGGCTGCGCCGATCGGCACCGCGGTCTTCTTTCTTGCGGCGTACCTCTCGACCCGGCCGGAACGGAAGAAGACTTTCACGCTCGCGGGGTTTCTCCTCTTCGCGGCGGTTCTCGGCTACTCCCTCTACGGATACGTGCCGATCCGAGCGGCGCTGCATCCCGCGATCAACGAGAATGACCCGGACGACTGGACCAGCTTCAAGATGTTCCTCGAACGGAAGCAGTACTCGGACAAGTCGATGTTCGAGCTGATGTTCACCCGGAAGGGGAGCTGGGCGAACCAGTTCGGGGATTTCCACCGCATCGGGTTCTGGTATCACTTGAAGACTCAATGGCTTCCCGAGCGGCTTTCCGCCCTCACGATTCTTCTCTCCGCCCTTACGCTCCTCGGGCTCTTCGCGATCTGGAGGCGAGACCGGAAGATCGGGCTCTACTTCCTCTCGATCTTCCTCTTGTTCACGATCGCGATGACGCTCTACCTCAACTTCTCCGACGGAACTCGGGGAGTGAAGCTCGAGGTCCGAGACCGCGACTATTTCTACACGCCCGGCTTCGTCCTGATCGGCTGGCTGCTGGGAGTCGGATTCGGCGCGCTTCTTGGTGCCTTGCTCGCGCGCCCCTTCGCGCGGAGGGAGCTTCGCGAGACGGTGGTCTCCGCGCTGGCGATTCTCTCTCTCGCCGTCCCGATCGGCGCCGTCCGGACGAACTACTTCACGCACGACCGGTCGAGGTTTTGGGTGGCCGAGGACCTCGCCTACAACATGCTCGTCGCGCTCGGCGAACGAGGGATTCTCTTCACCGGTGGAGACAACGACACGTTCCCCCTCTGGTATATCCAGGAGGTCCGCAACTTCCGAAAGGACGTCCGCATCGTCAATCTTTCGCTCCTCAACACTCCCTGGTATATCGACCAGTTGAAACACGATGAGCCCAAGATCAAGATCTCCCTTTCGGACGACGAGATCCAGAACCTGCGCGGATACTACCGGCCGGACGGCACGATCGTGACGATCAAGGACATCGTGATGCCGATCATCATCCGCGACAACATCGCCGACCGTCCGATCTACTACGCGATCACCGTCACGACCTCGGATCAAGAAACGGTCAAGGACAAGCTGATCCAGGAGGGGCTGGTGAAGCGGATCGACATGAGCCTCGATCAGGAATCGATCGACGTAAAGGCGATGGAGAGGAACTTCGGCGAGGGGGTCTATCGCTTCCGCGGACTCGACGATCCGACCGTCTACAAGGACCCCGACACGGTCCGGCTCCTCACGAACTACAACGCCTGCCTCTACAACCTCGCCCAGCTCTTCCAGAGGTCGGGCGAGCTCGAGAAGGCGAGGAAGTATACGGATATGATCCGATCCTTCCCGCACGACAACCTGGCGGGCCATCGCATGCTCGCGCTCCTGTCGGAAGGGATGGGCGACTGGGAGACCGCTCTCCACCACATCCGCAGGTGCTCGGATTTCGAGCCGGACGACGCCTTGAGCTACGTGAAGGAGGCGGAGTATCTGGAAGCGCTCGGGAGGAAGGAGGAGGCGGCGGACGCGATCATCCGCGCGTACGAGATGCTGCCCGACGACCGCATGGTTCTTGGAGCTCTCGTCCGCACCCTCACCGGAACCTCGAGGGAAGAGGAGATGGTCCGCTATCTGCAAGACTGGTTGGCGCGCCACCCGGAGGACGACCGGGTGAGAAGAGCCCTGGGGACGTTCCAAGGCGGTCCCGGAGACACCGGGACTCGTCCCTGACGAGTCGTTTTGGAGAGCCGCGCACCTTGTGCCGTCTGTACGGTTTCCTCGCCTCGCAGCCGACCCGGGTCGACTGCGCTCTCGTCCGCTCGCAGCAGGCGCTCGTGCGCGAACAAGGAATGGGCGGAAGGAATCGCGTTCCGGTGACCGGCTGGGGCGCGGCGGTCTTCCGGTCGGACGAAGCGATCGTCTACCGGACACCCCTCGGGACCCAAGAGAGCTTCTCCTTCGATTCGGAAGCCGCCGCGACGCCCACCCACGCGTTCGTCGCCCATGTGCGCGCCGGCTCGTCCGGCAGGGCGGACCGGCGAAACACGCAGCCGTTCGAGTTTCAAGGCTGGGTATTCGCCCATTCGGGAACGATCGAGAACTTCCTCACGCTCCGGCGGGAACTGATGGGCGAGCTAAACCCCGAGTTCCGCCGCGCGATCCAGGGAACCACCGATTCGGAACATGCTTTCTTCCTATTCCTTTCTTATCTCAAGCGCTCCGCCGGCTCCATCGGCGGAGACGCGCCGATCCACCGCATCCACGACTCGTTCCTCAAGACCGTCGCGATGCTGAACGAGATGACCGGCCGTTCCGGATCGAAGATCCGTTCCCGTCTTCTGCTTCTGGCGACGAACCGCCGCGTGATGCTCGCCTGCCGCCAGGGCGGAAAGCTCTTTCGCCTCGAGCGGGACCGCGCGGCGGTCTGTACCGTGTGCGGCGAATCGCACACGGTGATGACGGCCGAGGCTCCCTACCGCTGCGTGGCCTTCGCCACGGAGCCGATTTCCGGAGAGGATTGGACCGAGGTCCCCGAGGGCCGCGTCGTCCTCGTGGATCCGGATCTCGCCCTCACCGACAGCGTCCCGACCGCCTGATCCGGCCGGATTCGGAGTTGACCTTCCGGCCCCCCGATGCCATCATCCCGCTGCGACGCCGGCGCCCGCCGCTCGGCGGCGCGCCTGCGCGGCGAAAACGAAGGGGCTCGCGAAAGCCGGGCCGTTTTACGAGAAAGGACAGGCGAGAATCATGAAGGAATGCGAATGGTGCGGCGACGACTTCCGCGGAGAGGGAGTCCGGCTCGCGAACCACTTTTTCTGCTGTGAAGAATGCCGCGAGGAGTTCCGGAAGGACGTCTACGGCGACGCGGAGCCCGAGGATCTCGAGGCGGACGAACCCGGCCCCGAAAAGGAAGAGTAGCCGCCGCTCTCTCGACGAGAGCGCCTCGATGAGCGGCGGGCTCGTGAAAGGCCGGACGGGAAGACCGTCCGCCGCTTCCCCGAAGAGAAGACGCCCGGCGGTCCGGGTACACGACCGCCGGGCGCTCATCGCAAGGGACGGGACGTACGCTCCCGCTCTCTCCCCGTTCCGCGTTACGAAAGATAGGCGCGAAGCATCTCGCCCCGCGAGCCGGCGGCGAGCTTCTCCAGCGCCTTCTTCTTGATCTGACGAACTCTCTCCCGCGAGAGGTTCATCACCGAACCGATCTCCTCGAGATTGTAGGCTCGATCCGAGTCGATGCCGAAGTAGAGCCGAACCACCTCCGCCTCGCGTTCGGCCAGGCTCTCGATCACCTCCCGGACGTGCTCTCGCATGTGTCCCTCGACGAGCTCCGTTTCCGGCGAGAGCGCGTTCTCGTCGGGAACGTAGTCGCCGAGGCTGTTCTCTCCGTCGAAGTCCTCCGGCCCCTCGAGCGAGAGGAACCGGCTGCTGATCCCCATCAGATTGTAGACCTCGTACTCGGAGAGCCCGAGAACCTCGGCCAGCTCCGCCACGGTCGGCTCCTGATGGAACGTCTTCCAATAGTGATTCATGTACTTCGACATCTTCTGCAGCAGGATTTCCTTGTTCATCGGAAGCCGAATCGCGTGCGAGTTCTCGATCACCGCCTGCTGCATGCGCTGCTTGATCCACCACACCGCGTAAGTGGTGAACTTGAAGTTGCGCGTCTCGTCGAACTTCTTGACCGCCTTGATGAGGCCGATGTTCCCCTCGTTGACCAGATCGGAGAGAGGAAGCCCGCGGTTCATGTACTTCTTCGCGACGTACACCACGAATCGAAGGTGCGAAAGGACGAGTGTGTGCATCGCCTCCTCGTCCCCCTCGCGCGCGCGGCGCGCGAGCTCGCCCTTCTCCTTCTCCGGGACGGTCGGGATCTTCTGGATCTCCCTGAGATAGAGGGTCATTGCTCTGTCTTCTTGCGGCGGAGAGAACCGAGTCGAGTAGTTCGCCTTCATGTCACGCTCCGTCTCGTATTCGAGTCGCCGCTCGCGCGGCAGGGGCTGTTTCCTGTTCTTTCGGATCCCATCGGTTTCTCGGGCTCACCCCGCCTGGGCGGATCCGGTTTCCCCTGCGGTTTTTTCCTGGGCCGACAGGGAAGCCGCTCGCGGCGCGCTCCACGCAGCATCCGCATGGAGGCCGCGCACGAGAGCGGGCTTTCCGATCGGCCGCTCCCGCCGGCAGTTCACGCACGCTTCCTTCGGCTTCCCGGGCGCGCAATCCTTGCAGGCCTCGAGATAGAGAAGCGAGTTCTCCAGCTCGGTCTCGAGACCCTGAAGCATCTCCATCGTGTCGCGAAGCCTTCCCAACCTCTCGCGGTAGAGATCCCGCACGACCCCCATCGCATCGCATCCCACGTCGCACCGGTTCACGGTGCCGATGAGATCGCGGATCTGCGTGAGGGAAAGACCGAACTGATGAAGCCGGTTGATCCAGTTCATGCGGTCGAGCGTGCTCTCGTCGAAGAGACGATAGCGACCCTTGGTCCGGCCCCGGCTACGGATGAGACCCATCTGCTCGTAGATGTGGATCGCTCGGACCGTCTTCCCGGCCTCGCGCGCCAGCTCACCGACCTTGAGCATCCGTTCCACGTTCGGTCCTCCAAGACCCTAACCCTATCGTTAAGGTGAGGCTATGGTACCATCGACATGGGGGGCCGTCAACCAAAATCGTACCGGGGGCGTCCTTTTTTTCCCGCGGCCGAGAAATCCGCATAACGTTCTGCAATAATACAAGTTAAGGAGATCGAACCCCGCGGGGAATCAAGGGGAGGGAATCGTTCGGGTCGATCGGGTGCGTTCGAGATGAGCCCCGTACTGCCTCTCCGCGAACGCTTGGAGGGGCCCGTCACGGGCGATCCAGAAGATGTTTCGCCGCTCCCGTCCCGGGCGAAACGAGGGAGGGAAGCCTTCCAGCAACGCCCCCGCGGGCGAGTTCTTTCCGGCGAGGCGATCTCCCATGAAGAGGGAGAAGTAGATCGTGTTGAGCTCCTTGGGATCCTTCGGGAGAGCGCGGTTCAGGAACTCGCGCGCATAGAGGTCGCGATACGAAAACGGCGACGGCTCGCGCGGCGCAAGAAGCACGATCGATCCGTTCGCTCCGGCGCTTCCGACGACCTCCGCTCCCTCGAACGACGCGCGCGCGCCCTCCTCGTCCATCCGCGCCAGGATGAAGTCCGCGTGGCGCACGACCGCCTCGCGGTTGAGCGTGAAGAAAAAGCGCGGCCAGCCGGCGCGCGCGTTGTAGATGTTGAGCGCCGAAAAGTAAAAGAGATCCTCGAAGCGCTCGTAGGCTTTCTCGCTCCCGCCGGTCCACTGAGGAAGGTCGAGATCATAGACCACCGCCGGACCGAATCGCCAGGCGAGCGCGAGCGCTTCGTTCCGATCGAACCCGGCAAGCGCGAGGCTCCTCGTGAAACGCCAGCGGTTGATGTCGAGCCGTCCGTCCGGCGTCTGCATCGGACCTCGCTCAGGATCCGCGCGCACCATCGCCTCCTCCACCCCTCGAGGGTCGAGCGCCCCCGTGAGCCGGTAAGGGCAGAAGACCGCGCCGCGCGTCAAGGCGAGGTACTGTCCCATCGACGCAAGGAGCGCCGCCGCGAGAAGAACGCTCCTCGCGCGCGGCCGGCGCATCCTCTCAATGGCCCCGAGGATGAGTAGCCCCGCCGGCACCGCGACAGGAGCCGCGTGCCGGGGCTCCTTCACCACTTGAAACGTAAAGAGAACGAGCGGAACGAGAAGCCAGAGAGCAAGAACCCGAAAGCGGTCGCCCGCGGGATCTCCCGGATCGAAGAGACGCTTCCGATGCCGGACGGGCAGGATCAGGAACACGGAGAGAAGGCCGAGCCCGAGCCGCGCGGTTTGCACGAAAGCATAGGCGAGCGATTCGAGCGAGAAGAGATCGGGCGGGCCGATCAGCCGCATGATCGGGATCCGGGTGTTGCCGAGCGACGCGTAGTACGCGAACGAATCGGGAAAGAAGATCCGGATCCCGGCGAACACGGCGATCGCGGGAAGAAAGAAGACCGCGGCGAGAGAGGCGAGCCGCCGCGCGTCGCGCGACCGAAACGCGCGCGCCGCCTCGAGCGCGAAAGGACCGGCGAAGAAGAGGAGAAACGTCATCTTCACGAGAAGTCCGAGAACGAAGAAGAGCGCGAGAAGAACCGCCGATCCTCTTCTTCGAAGCCCCTCGGCCCGAAACCAGAGAACATAGCCGATCGCCACCAGAGCGGTCAGGGCGAACTCGACGTACAGCTCCCGCGAGAGGCCGATGAGGAGGGGAGAGCCGAGGACGAGGAGGACGGGGACCGCGGAGGGAGAGCGGATCCCGACCGCGCGCGCGAGGGCGGCGACCGCGAAGGCGAGGAGAAGCGCGAAGAGAATGTTCGTCGCGAGAGCCGCCGGGATCGTCTTCCCGCCGAGCGCGAGGAAGGGCGCGACGAAGAAGGGGAACGCCGAGGCCACGTCGAAGCCTCGGGCCGGTGCCGCGCCCTCTTCGACGATCGAGAGGGCGAACGAGTAGTACTGCTCCGGATCCATCCAGGAAAAGCAGTCTCTCTCGGCGATGTCGCGCGCGAAGTCGAGGACGTACGCGGCGAGGAAGAGGGCGAGAAGAAGCAGCCCCGCTCGGCCCGCGTTCCGATTCCCGGTCAACTCGGTCCCCGCTCCCGGCCGCGGCGCCGAGGCGGTCGAGGCGAGGCCGCGCCCTCCCCTCGCCGGGGATCCCCTCCGCCGGCGGTCCGCTCGCTCATCGGGGGGCAGGCGCGTCCGCCGCCGCCTGATCGGCCCGCAGCATTCTGTTGAAGTGGTACGGAGAGACGCGAACCCAGCTCCCCTCCCCGGGGAGGCCCGGGAAGATCACGCGGATCATCCCGTCCGAGCGGAGCATGAGCCCCATCAGATCCTGCGGGAACGCCCCCACCTCCGCGCCGTAGAGAGAAACCCCGACCGAATCGATGTGCGCGAGACCTTTCCGCATCCCGCCGAGCTCGAGACTCGCGCTCGCCTGCTCGAGGCTGTCGGTCACGTTCCGGAGCTGCTCCTCGGCGAAGCGTACTTGCTCGGCGAGGCGGCTCTTCGCCTCCAGTTGAAGAAGCGCCATCGTCGAGTCGATCGGAAGCACGGGATCGACCAAGAAGATCGAGCTGAAGCCTTCCCACCCGTAATAGAACCTCCGGAACTTGACATCGATTCCTTCGAAAAGCGAAAGAAACTTCCCGGCGGGGACATACGCGTGCAGGTTGATCGCCGCGTCGATCTCCTCGTCCGCCCGGTTCTGGACCGCGTACTCCAAAGACTCGAACGAGCGGGGGATGAGCCAGTCGATCTTCTCGCGAAAAGTCGTGAGGGTGTCCGGCAGCGCCGCGATCCCTTCCTTCTCCTTCTCCCCTTTTCTCCCGCAACCGGGCGCCGCGAGGAGAAGAAGCGCGAGGCAAAGGACAAAGGTCCGGACTCCGTTCGATCGGGTTCTCATGTTTCGCATGGCTCCTCTTACGGTTGCTCGATCTTCTCCGAAATCGACTTCGCCTGGAGGAAGAGGAGGAGATAATCCCGTCCCCCCGCCTTCGAGTCGGTTCCCGACATGTTGAACCCGCCGAACGGGTGAACACCGACGAGCGCGCCGGTGCACTTGCGGTTGATGTAGAGGTTCCCCACGTGGAACTCCTCTTTCGCCCGCTCGATCTTGGCGCGGTTCCTCGTGTAGACGGAACCCGTGAGCCCGTACTCGGTGTCGTTCGCGATGCGGAGCGCGTCGTCGTAGTCCTTCGCGCGGATCACCGCGAGAACCGGCCCGAAGATCTCCTCTTGCGCGATGACGGCGCGCGGGGCGACGTCCGCGATCACGGTCGGCTCGATGAAATAGCCCTCGCTCCCGATCCGATTCCCGCCGTGCGCGAGCTTCCCTTCGCTCTTCCCCTTGTCGATGTAGGAGAGAATCGTGTTCATCGCCTTCTCGCTCACGACCGGCCCCATCGTGTTCGAGAAGTCGCGCGGATCGCCGACTTTGATCTTTCGGACGATCGGGAGGAGCTTTTCGAGGAACGCGTCGTACACGCCGGCGACGACGATCGCGCGCGAGCACGCGGAGCATTTCTGGCCTTGGAGGCCGAATGCGGACGCGGAGACGGCGGCGGCCGCGGCGTCGAGATCGGCTTCCGAATCGACCACGATCGCGTCCTTTCCCCCCATCTCGGCGACGACGCGCTTGATCCAGATCTGGCCCGGCGCGGCCTTACCGGCCTTCTCGATGACGCCGAGACCGACCTCCTTCGATCCGGTGAACGAGATGAAGCGCGTGCGCGGATGCCGCACGAGGTAGTCGCCGCCCACGGCGCCCGGCCCCGTGATGAAGTTGAGGACGCCGTCCGGAACGCCGACGCTCCGCATGAGATCGTTGAAGAGGGCGCCGATCACGGGGGTTTCGCTCGACGGCTTCAGGACGACCGTGTTCCCCGCCGCGATCGCCGCCGAGGTCATCCCGCAGAGGATCGCGAGCGGGAAGTTCCACGGCGGGATCACGAGGCCGACCCCGAGCGGGATGTAGCGAAGCTCGGGCCTCTCGCCCGGGAAGGGGGTCACCGGCTGCTCGCCGGCGTAGCGGAGCGCCTCGCGCCCGTAGAACTCGAGGAAGTCGATCGCCTCGGCCGTGTCGCCGTCCGCCTCGGGCCATGTCTTCCCCGCCTCGAGCACCATGCTTGCATTGTGAAGGAATCGGCGCTCGCGCATTCCATCCGCCGCCAGGAAGAGGAGATCGGCTCGCTCCTTCGCGGGAACGCGCTTCCACGATTCGAACGCCTTCTCCGCGGCGAGAAGCGCCTTCTCCGCGTCCTCGTTTCTCGCCTTCGGGAAGACCCCCACGATCTCGGAGGGCTTCGATGGGTTCCGCGAGACGAACGTCTCCTGGAAACGAACCGGCTTTCCGCCGATGAAGCAGTCGTATTCCTTGCCGAAGGTCGAGGAGAACTCTCGAATCGCCTCCTCCATCTTCTTCCGGTTCGCCTCTAGGGAGAAATCGGTCAAGGGCTCGTTCTGAAACGTGCCGCGCATGCGTGGCTCCTCTCGGGACCTCGAACGGTCCTCGGCAGGGGGTCTCCTCTCCGCCTCGTTGCGTTCGCCGGAGAGCCTATCACGGGGCGCGAGGGGACTCAAGGCGCGGCGACGAACCGAGGCTCGGGGCTTCGCGCCTCTCCTCTCGGCTTCCTCGGCGCCGTCAGTGGTCGCAGAGGTTCCCGCCCGAGCGGAGCCTCCCTTCCAAGCAGTCGGACACCAGCCTCTCGGGCGGAGCGGACGGAGCCCCCACGACCACCTCGATCTGCCGGTCGGCGAAGAGCTGCTGGCCGCGGCGTCCCATGCCGCCCGCGAGGATCACGTTCGTCCGTCGCTCCGCCAGCCAAGCCGGGAGCAGCCCCGGCTGATGCGGAGGCGCCTCGATGTCCTCTCTCTTCACGATCTTCCTCGCCCCGAGATCCACGTCGAAGAGAGCGAAACACTCGCAATGCCCGAAGTGCGGGGCCAGCTCCCCATCCGCGATTGGAATCGCGATTCGCATCCGTTCGTCCTCCTCTTCCCATGGAAGCGGTCGTGTCCGGTCCGTTGTCGGGAGCGATCCGGCGGCGCCGCCACCGCGGCGGTCACGAGACGATGCGCTCCCACACGCGCTGCACATCCTCGACGCACGGGGCATCGATCTCCACCACCGATCGTTCGGCGAGCTGCGCGCGGGTGAACGAAAGATCGTATCGGATGCGCCCGACAGAGCGAGCTCCCTCTTGTTCCGCCTCTCTCTCGATTTGCCTCGTCTTCTCCGGATTGAGATCCCCTTTGTTCACGCACACCGCCGCCGGAATCCTGAAGTGCCTCGCGAGCCGGAGCGCTCGGTCGAGATCATGCTCGCCCGACACCGTCGGCTCCGCCACGACGAGGGCGAGCGAGGTTCCCGCCAACGAGGCGATGACCGGGCATCCGATCCCCGGGGGGCCGTCCGCGAGGACGAGCGGGAGGTTCCGCTCCTCCGCGATCCGCCGCGCCTCCCGGCGAACGATCGAGACGAGCTTGCCGGAGTTCTCGGCGGCGGCGGCGAGACGGGCGTAGACCATCGGCCCGCAGCGCGTCTCCGAGATCATCCACTCTCCGCAAAGGCGCTCCAGGAAGCGGGATCGCCAGCTCCCTCATCGTTTCCAACGCGAGCTCGAGATCGTGAAGGCCGAAGGGAGTCGGCTCGGTCACGAGAACGACGGGGTCCGCGCCCTGAACCGCCGCCACCACGGGGCAGGAGGTGCCGGGGGGCGCGTCCAGGATCGCGGGCCCGCCGTTTCGAAGAGAGGCCTTCACGGCGCGAACGAGCGGAGGAGCCATCATGGAGATCATCCCCCGCCGTCGAGAACGCGATCTTCATCGATGGACTTCCTCCCTCGGACGGATCCGCCGGAGCGGCGCGGGGAGAGATCCCCGCCGGACTGCGCCGCGGACGGATGCTCGCCGTCTACCCTTCCGTAGGTCTTTCGGCGCCGATCTCCGAGAGACGCTTCTCAAGGAGTTCCAACTCCGACCGGAGCGCTTCGGCCCGCCCCTCGAGCATTCGCTTCTCCGTCTCGGGATCGAGCGCACCTGCCGGCGTGTACCCGTAGGGACCGGCCAATCCTCCGGGCCGCATCCAGCCGGGCATCCCTGTGACGAAAAATCCGTAGCGCCACCCGCGACCTCGACCGCCGAAGCCGCGCCCCCAGGCGCCTCGGCCGCGCCCGAAGCCGAACCCACCGCCAACCCCGAGGCCCGGATTCGCGGAGCCCGGCATCCCGTACCCCGCGCAGTACCCTGCTCCCCGACCTGCTCGCGCTCCCATCCCCAAGGGTCCTGTTCGATCCCCTCCCGGCATGGTCCTTCCCTCCTTTTCCGGATCCGTCGCTACTCTCTCGTCATCGGGATCCCGCACTTCGGACACTTGCGCTCCGCGCACGGCACCCCTCGTTCGTGCGGCTCGCGCTCCCCGCACTGCGCGCAGACGCAGAAGCCGCCGGGACCGCCCGCGGAGGGACCGCCCATGCGGCCGCCGGTGCCGCGCCCCAGTCCTCGGCCGCTCCCCTGCCCGCGCCCCCGACCCCCGCCTCTCCCCCCGCCCGCGCCGCCTCCCTCACCGCGGCCTCGACCGCGACCTCCTCCTCCTCCCGTCCCTCCCATTCCTTGTCCGCTCATCCACCGATCCTCCCAACATGCGCCCCGATTTCCTCTTCGCCGGCCGCGTCCGCGCCCGGGGCGGCCGGGCATGGAGAAGGTGGCCTCGTCAAGGGCTCCCGTGCGCCAAGCCTCGGTCAACGCTCGAAGCTCGCCCGTCACGAACGAGATGACCCGGATGCCGTTGGCGGCGACCATCTCCTCCATCGGCCGGGAGATCGCCCCGCAGATCAGAACGCCGACACCCATCTCCGCCAGGCGGAGCGCCTTCCGGACCGGCAGTCCTTCCGCCAGGAGCTCCTCGCTCTCGCGGACGATCCGCCCCTCCTCGACATCCACGATGCGGACACGGGGCACCGCGTCGAAAACCGGAGCGATCCGATCGTCCCAAACCGAGAAGGCCGCTCTCATGCCGCCGCTCCTTCCCCTTCGTCCTTCGGGACAAGCACGTTCCACGCCAGCAAGGTCCGCATGGGAAAGGACGTCGTCAACCGCTTGTGTGGAAGGAAGTCCGGGTTCCTCTTCGGCGACCGACCGGAGCCTTGAGCGTAGCGAACACGCTACTCTTGTGGCCGAATCGAGTAGCCGATGCGCTACTCTTTGCGGGCGGAACGGCCGTCTCGATCGGGAAGCGTGAGGCCGAGCCTCTTGATCTTTCGAAAGAGCGTCGTCTTGTGGATGCCGAGATCTCTCGCCGCGGCCGAGCGATCCCAGCGGTTCCGTTCGATCGCGGCGCGAATCGTTTGTGCATCAAACAAATCGCGGGCCGCGCGAATGTCCGGCGAGGATGCGAAGGGCCCGCTCCGCGCGGTGAGGCTTTCGGGAAGGTGCTCGATCTCGATGAACCCGTCCCCGCAGAGAAGAAACGCCCGCTCGACGGCGTTCTCGAGCTCGCGCACATTGCCCGGCCAGTCGTGGGCGACGAGAAGCGAGAGCGCCTCCGCGGCGACCCCTGGGACGGACCTCCGCTGCAATCGGTTGAAGCGCTCGACGAATTGCTCCGCGAGAAGCGGGATGTCCTCCTTGCGGCGCCGGAGAGGCGGAAGCTCCACGCGGATCACGTGCACGCGGTAGTAGAGATCCTCGCGGAACGTTCCCTTGCGCACCTCCTCCGCCAGATCCTTGTTCGTGGCGGCGACGATCCGAACGTCCGCGGTTTCGGATCTCGTGGCGCCCAAAGGTTCAAAGGTTCGCTCCTGAAGCACACGCAGAAGCCGGATCTGCACGGCCGGGCTCAGCTCACCGATCTCGTCGAGAAAGAGCGTCCCCCCTTTCGCGAGGGCGAAGCGCCCCGGCTTGTCCCTCGTCGCCCCGGTGAACACGCCCGCCTTGTGCCCGAAGAGCTCCGACTCGAGAAGCGTCTCCGGAAGAGCCCCGCAGCTCACGGCGATGAACGGGCCGCCGCTCCGCGGGCTGAGATCATGAATGGTCCGCGCCACGAGCCCCTTTCCGGTCCCCGTCTCGCCGTGAACGAGAACCGTGCTCGCGCTCGCGGCGATCGTCGGAAGGACATCGAACACCCTTTGCATCAAGGGGCTTCGGCTCGCGAGATCGCCGAGGCGGAAGCGTCCTTCGAGCTCCCGTCGAAGCGCCTCCACCTCGGAAAGATCGCGGAAGGTTTCCGCTCCGCCGACCACGAGGCCCCCGGAGTTCCGCAGCACCGCGGTCGAGACGCTGATCGGGATCCGGTCCCCGCGCGCGTCGATGATGTACGCGGTCTTGCCGACGATCGGCCTATTCGTCTTCAGCGTCTTTTCGAGCGCGCAATCAGGGCCGCACATGCTCGAGCGGAAGACCTCCGAGCAGAGCCGGCCGATCGCCTCGGAACGCTTGACACCCGTAATTTCTTCGGCCGCCCGGTTGAACGAGGTGATGCGCCACTCCCGGTCGACCGTGAAGACCCCGTCGGAGATGCTCTCGAGGATCGCCTCCGTGGGCGTGAGGGCCTTTCGCGTCTTCCTCTTCCGTCGGCTCGCCATCTCGTCTCTCGCGAAGGATTCATGAACCCCGCGCCGGCGAACATCCCGAAGCCGGACCGGTGCGTCTCGATCGCTCCTCCCGCATACACGATCAAAGACGGAGCGGACGAAACTCGCCGACTATCGATCCATCCGTCCGAAGAAGACTGCCTTCGCTTGCGCAGGAGCGCGAGGGATGTCCGGGCCGGCGCCCCCGCGCCCTCGGCTCCGGCGCAGAAGAACCCTGAGTGATTCTTGTCGAATTGCGGTATACTCGACGCCCGAAAGCGGGCGTCCACCTCCGGCCCCTCACCATTCGAGGCCCTCATGGTCGATAACTCTCGCGCTTCGTCCCGCGGTTCTTCGGTCGGCGACCTCGCCGCGGGGATCGATTGGTTCGGCCACTCTTCCTTCCGCGTGCGCGGATCGCGGACGGTCTACATCGATCCGTGGCGGATCGGGCCGGGGCCGCACGCGCCGGCCGATCTCGTTCTCATCACGCATCCGCACGCGGACCATTGCTCGCCGTCCGACCTCGTCCGGCTTCCCGGAATCGAGAACGCGGAGATCGTGACGGTCGCGGATGCGTCGCGGAAGCTCGCGCGCTCCTGCAAGGTGATCGAGCCGGGGGATCGGATTACGGTGCGCGGGCTCGACATCGCCGCCGTCCCCGCGTATAACCTCGACAAGCCTCATCATCCGAGATCGAACCGATGGATCGGATTTCTCGTCGAGATGGACGGCCGAACGATCTATCACGCGGGAGATACCGATCGGATCCCCGAGATGAAGGGTCTCGCATGCGACGTCGCTCTTCTCCCGGTGAGCGGCGTGTACGTGATGAACGCGGAGGAGGCGGCGCTCGCCGCGGGAGATCTCAAGGCGCGCCTCGCGATCCCGATGCACCACGGTTCCCTCGTCGGAAACGATTCCGACGCGAAGCGATTCGCCGACCGGTGCCCGATCCCGACGATGCTCCTCACAAGCGCCGCGCGAGGTTCACCGCATGGGTAGCACCTTCGGACGCCTCTTTCGCGTCACGACCTGGGGAGAATCGCACGGCGGGGGCGTGGGGGTCGTCATCGACGGCTGCCCCCCTCTTCTCGCGATCGACGAGCGCGAGATCCAGGCGGAGCTCGACCGGCGGCGCCCCGGGGCGAGCCGCCTTGCCTCGCAGAGAAAGGAGCGCGATCGCGTGCGGATCTTCTCCGGCGTCTTCGAGGGGAAGACGCTCGGGACGCCGATCCTCCTCTTCGTCGCGAACGAGGACGCCCGCCCGGAGGACTACGAGGCGATGCGGGATCTCTACCGCCCCTCGCACGCGGACTTTACGTATGAAGCGAAATACGGCATCCGCGACTGGCAGGGAGGAGGACGGGCGAGCGCCCGCGAGACGGTCGGGCGCGTCGCGGCCGGCGTTCTCGCGCGGAAGCTTCTCGCGAAGGAGTGCGAGGCGGAGATCGTCGCCTACGTCCGTTCGATCCACACGCTCGAGGCGTCGATCGACCCGGAGCGGGTCCGCATCGCCGACGTCGAGAAGAGCCCGGTCCGCTGCCCCGACCCGAAGGCGAGCCGGAAGATGGTCGATCTCGTCCGCAAGGCGAAGAAGGAGGGCGACTCGCTCGGAGGCGTCGTCGAGTGCCTCGCGCGGAAGGTCCCGGCGGGGCTCGGCGAACCGGTCTTCGACAAGCTGGAGGCGGATCTCGCCAAGGCGTTTCTCTCGATCCCCGCGACGAAAGGCTTCGAGATCGGATCCGGTTTCGAGGGAACAAGGCTCAAGGGCTCCGAGCACAACGACCCCTTCACGATGCGCGAGGGGAGAATCCGCACCGCGACGAACCGCTCCGGCGGGATCCAGGGCGGGATCTCGAACGGGGAGACGATCGTCGCCCGGATCGCCTTCAAGCCGACCGCGACGATCGCGAAGATGCAGGAGACGGTTTCGCGCGACGGCAAGATCACGCGCATCCGCCCGCGCGGGCGCCATGATCCGTGCGTTCTTCCGCGCGCGGTCCCCGTCGTCGAGGCGATGGCAACTCTCGTCCTCGCCGATCATCTCTTGAGACAAAAAGCGATTCGGGGAAGGTAGCCGGATCGGTACCGAGTTCCAGGAACCCCCGGAGCCGAGGGGCGGGGCTCGCTTGCTCAAACATACCGCGCGCGGCGCGCGGCAACTCGCCGCTCTGCCCCGCCCCCCGCCTCCGGAGCAAGACAGACCTGGTCGTGTGGTGCCCGCCGTTCGACGAACGAATCACGGCGGGTGACCGCGGCAGGTGTCCGCGAGAAGCGCAGCCACCGAGGCTCGGCGACTTCAACAACCCGTCCTTGTAGGCGCGACCGAGGCTGCCGAGGGAGTCCCCGAAGCGCGAAGCGCGGGGGGGGGAGCATCGAGCGGACAGCCGCGGACAGGCCCCGCCGTGGCCAAGTCCACGCACGGAAGAGGGTGTCCGGTACCTATGCCCCTACCGGAACAACTGCTTCACCGACCCCCAGCTCGTCGGCTCCGCCTCGGTCACGTCGCCGATCTGGATCCGCGCGATCACTTCCCCGTTGTTGTCGAAGGAGTGGGTGGCAAAAGTAAGAGTCAGCAAACCGGATCCGTCGCCTAGGGTCAACTCCGCAATCGACTGGTCGACAGCCGCACGGTAAGCGACCCGCGCGATCTTGTAGGGAAACATGATGGGCCAATCGCAGATAGTCTGACCCTGCAGCCGGATGCATCCTGCCGAATCAGACCCTCCGACCGGGAGAAAGGCCCAACACCCCCCCGGCGAGAAGAACTGCGTGCTCTCCAACGTCAAGGCTCCGTCCGGGTCGCATGAGAAGATCTCGAACACCCAGC
>VGIW01000066.1 GCA_016867715.1 Candidatus Eisenbacteria bacterium
AACCTATTGCGGTTCAAGGTCTCCATCCCGCACGGCCTTCTCGATTCCCCTCTCTCTTCTCGCTCCTCTCCACTCACTCCTTCCCCAAAGCAAACCCGCGCGCGGCCTTTCCGGTTTGGATCGGAAGTCATCATTCCGAGAGATACCTGACCTGGATAGATTGGGTCCTCTCCGCGTGTCGAGTGGATCTTCATTCGAAGATGGAGGAAACTCACGCTGCGCACCACCCCACACCGTTCCGAGATCTTGTCCGATACTTCCACGTCCAGACGTTGCTGGGAGTTCTGCGAGCGCGGGGGCGCCGGGTAGCAGCCCATCCCCGCGGGCCTGCCGAATGCCCGCGGGAGGGTTGAGTCGGGCAGTCCGTATAAGAAAACCCTTGACGGTTTGATCAGACCAGCCCATAATGCCCAGCTAAAGCTTGGGAGCTCTCAAGGAACGCGCTCCGTAATGTGCTCTGAGAAACATGTCCTCGATTGCTTGTGAGCGTGGAATCGGTTCCCTCGGCGGCTCGCGGATGACCTTTCGCCCTGACGAGAGAGAGGACAAGTGAGTCCCGTTAGAAAGCCCGGACGTTCATCTCCCCATCCTTTCCCGGAAATCAAGACGGATAGGCTCGAGACCCTTGTTTGCCCAATTCATGTGGTGACGCCGATCTTCGGCGGAGGAACGGAGCCCGGGAAGTCCGATGACCTGGACCCGATCCGCGTACCGACGATTCGCGGTCACCTTCGCTTCTGGTGGCGGGCGACAATGGGTTCGGCGTTCGCGACCGTGGACGAGATGCGTCAAGCCGAGTTCGAGATTTGGGGCGGGACACAATGGGAGGATTTCACAGCCACCGGTGATCCCTCGAAACCGAGCCGGAAGAGCCGGCCGTCCGCCGTGGAGGTCACGGTCCAGGATGTTGCCCCGGGAGATCCCGAGGACCCGCCGCCGCTTTCCGATGTCCGGAGCTATGCTCTCTTCCCTGCCCGCACCGTGCAGGGCTGCAAGCTCAGGATGGGCGTGAGCTTCTCGATCCACCTCCGGTTTCCCCAAGACGATAAGGTGAGCGGAATCGCTATCGAAGACCACGTTCGTCGCGCGCTGCGTGCTTGGGTGGTTTTCGGTGGGTATGGTGCCCGATCGAGGCGTGGCGCGGGGGCGCTCTCCTTTGAGAGAGTGCCGGATGGAGAAGACGGGTTCTGGATACCTCAAGATCCAAGCGCTCTCTCTGCGTGGTTCAAGGGCTCCGGTTCACTTGGTCCTTTCCCCCGTCTCAAGGGATCGCTCTTCCTGATCGCATCGGCGTCCCGAGCGGCGTCCTCCGATCCGAAAGCCGCGTGGATCGAAGCGCTTGGATGGCTTGCGGAATTCAGGCAGGCAGCAGCTCGGCCGGGAGGTGGGAAGAGGGGGGTAACCCTGTGGCCCGAGCCGGACAAGATGCGAAAACTCCGCACGCCCATCGCTCCCCATACGGCCTGGCAGCATCCACCTTCCCCCAAGCTCACGAATGCTCCGGCTTGGCCGAGGGCATCGTTCGGGCTCCCGATCGTTACACGATTCCAGGACAAGGATGCGACGGACAGTCCCTACCCGAATCCGGAGCCGGGGTTTACGCCCGCTAGGGACCGCGATGGGAATCTCGTCTGGAAGAGAAGAGATCTAACCCTCAAGTGGAGGCAGGACGAGAAGTGCTTCGAGCGTCTGGCGAGCCCCCTCATCGTACGGCCGTTCGGTTTCGCGGATGGAACCTGGCGCCCCGGCCTCCTTTGGCTGAACCGGGCCTTTCCCGAGGGGGATGTAGTTCTCTTCGACGGGGGCACCCCAGTTGCTGGATCGGAAGCGTCCTTCGACATGGTCGCCGCCCCGGGCGACAAGGTTCGATTCGCACCTCTCGCGACTGCTGAGGTGGGGGCGGCGACCCCGGGAAGCAAGGTGCGGACGGCATTCTTTGAGTGGGTGAAGAAGAAGCTTGGGCCCAGCGGTTTTGTGGAGATCAAACTGTGACCTCTCACCTTCTCATGCTCTCTATCGGTCCTGTAGCGGAATTCATCGAATCCTCCCGTCGCACCCGGGATCTGTTCTTCTCGTCCGAGCTCGTGGCCCTGATGGCTAGGGCGGCTGCGTATCGGCTACGGTCCGAGTTCGAGGCCGAGCTGATCATCCCAACATTCCCGTCCGGCGTCGACGAAAGGAGCGCTCCGGTTTCGGATCAAGTCCTCGCGGTGATTCCTGCCGGGGGAGACCCGAAATCAGCGGCTCAAGAGGCAAGAGAGGCCGCGAGAGACGAGTGGTCGAAAGCCTCTGAGCGGGCTCGGAAGTATCTCGCCGACAAGAGGCTCGACATCGGGATCGACGAAGAGGCCTGGAAAGCACAGCTGGATTCCGATCTCGTGGAGCTCTTCGCAGCTTGGGTTCCGCTGGAGGATGACTATGCGGTCTCGCGAGCAACTGTGGAGGCTCTGCTCGCTGCACGGGAGGTCCTGACCGATTTCGCTCCGAATCCGACCGCTCTCTCAGTTCCCAAGTCCTCTCTCGACGGGAGACGCGAAACGGTTCTCCAGAGAGAGCGCGCACGCTTCGCCAGGGAGCGTGCGCGGGCCGGGATCAAGGGGCAAGAGGAACTCGATCTCCCGGGGATCGTCAAGCGGATCGGAACGGGGCGATTTCCCTCGATCTCGCGTATCGCCTTAGACGCCTGGATTGAAGGAGCGAACCGCGATCATTCGAAGAGCTTCCGGTCGATTCGAGAGGCGATCGAACGACTCGCCGGGCTCGATCTCGTATCAAGGGTTTCCGAGAGCATCTACGGTGATTTCCCCTACGACGCCGAGCTTCTTCTTGAATCCCGAGTCAAGCTTCTCAGGGACGGCAAGAACGATGATCTCGAAGGACTGGGCGAGGGAGACCGAAAAGAGGCCCAGAGGCAGGCAGAGATGATTCTCGGGCAACTCGATACGATCGGGAAACGGCCGTTTCCGTATGTCGCCACGCTTTGTGCGGACGGAGACGGCATAGGGCAATGGACAAGAGCCTGCAAGACCGTAGCAGAACACCGGGAGCTCGCCGAGAAACTCTCTCGGTTCGCTTGGAAGACCCCCGCGATCGTTACGAAGAACCGAGGGGTCTCCGTGTTCGCGGGCGGCGACGATGTTCTCGCGTTTCTTCCGATCGACCGCGCAGTTCCTTGCGCGCACGAGCTTCAATCGCTCTTTCTGCATGAGGTGGGCGGAACGCTCTCGGTCGGGATCGCCATCAATCATCTCCTTACTCCGATGGCCGGGACGATGGTGACCCATGCGAGAGAAGCCCTGGACGTAAGAGCGAAGAGCCGGAAGAACGCTCTCGCGATCGTTCTTGAAAAGCGCTCCGGTGCGCCCACGAGCGTGTGCCTCCCCTGGAACGACTGCCCGGAGGAGCGCGTTCGGAAGTGGATCAGTCTTCTCGATGCGAAGAGGATTCCGGAAGGTCTGTCTCACGACCTCTATGTGCTGGCTCGTGAGTACGAGGGGATCGAAGCGCTGAACAACGAGGAAATCCTCCGCAAAGAGGTGCGACGATTGCTCGGAAAGAAACGGCCGGCGTCCGGGGAGATCGTCGGTGAGGACAGAGAGTACATCCTGGGTCGCGTTCACAACCTGGAATCCCTGCAATCGCTGGCTGACGAGATCATCATCGCCCAGAACATCCAGAAGGGGTGCTTTCGGTAGGAGCGGCGGATGCACACGGTTCGAATCATGCCTCACGGCGCTCTCATGTTCAGGGATCCTCGACCATCCGTCGTCGGAGGCACCGCCAAGAGCCGAGATTTTCCCCCTCCGTCCGTGACGGCGGGGACGGTGCGTACGCTCCGGGCGAAGCAGCTTGACATGGCGTTCACGAAATCGAACGCAGAGACGCTTCTCTCCTGGTCCGTCCTCGGACCCCTTCTCGCCCTCGACAACAAAATCTTCTTCCCGGTGCCTCAGGACCTTCAAGTTCGGGGTGGCGCGGTGGTTCCTCTCCGCCCCCTCTCGGTCGGAGAGGGTTCCGGGGTGAATCTCCCCCACCTGCTTCGCCCGATCGGATGCACCGGCAACTCCTTCAAGCCGGAGCCCACAGGGCGATTTCTGGCCGCGGGGGGGGTCTACGATTGGCTCGCGGACCCTCCGGCGGCTCCCCCCTTGTCGGGGGATGTGTGGTTCGACCCGAGCCTCGATCCGCGAACGCGCCTGAAGATGAACAACACGACCGAGACCGCCGAGGCCGGCATGCTTTACACCACCGAGATGGTGCTCCTCGATCGCGGGAGAGGATTCCCGGGACCGAGCGTCTTCCAGGCGGGCTCGCTGCTTGTCCGATTCGACCAGCCGATCGATCCGGCGGTACATCGGATCGGCGGCGACGGCGGAATCGCCCGCTTCGAAGCGGTTGCCGACGAGGATCCATGGCCTTCAGCGCCGCCGGACTCTCTGGCGAACGCGCTGGCGGCGGCGAAAAGAGTCCGTATGCAGCTTGCCACTCCGGCTTTCTTCAAGGCCGGCTGGTGTCCGGATTGGCTGGATCCTGCGGCAACGCCGGAGAACAGCCCACTCCGCGGTTCTCCTCCGGGGGCCTCCGGACACCTCGAGCTCGAGCTGGTCGGCGCGTGTGTTCCCCGGTGGCGTCCCCTGGGCGGGTGGGACCTCTTGCGCGGCGGTCCCAAGCCGCTTCGGAGGCTGGTTCCTGCCGGGAGCGTCTATTTCTTTCAGGTCAAGACGGGCGATCCCCGGGTCCTTGCGAGCGACCTGTGGCTTCGATCCGTCTGCACGAACCAACAGGAACGAGATGGATTCGGGCTGGCCCTCTGGGGCGTCTGGTCCTAGGCAAACGGGCTGCGGGAGGATCGCTCGATGACCGTATGTACATTCTTCATACATGCTCTTTCCCCTCTCCATCCCGGCGTCGGTGCGGGGGTCGGTTCGGTTGATCTACCCGTCGCTCGCGAGGTGACCACGATGCTTCCGCTCCAGTACGGAAGCGGCATCAAGGGAGTGCTGCGGGCCAAGTATGACGACGGAAGCAACGAGGCCCGGGCGGTTTTCGGCCCCGACACGGACAAGTCGGACGAGCACGCGGGGGCCGTCTCGTTCTCAGACGCCAAGCTCCTCTGCCTTCCCGTTCGGTCGATCTGCGGGACGTTTGCCTGGACGACCTCTCCGATCCTTCTTCATCGCTTCTCGAGGGATTTCCCGACTGTCCCCTGGCACCCGATCGTCCTCGGTGAACACCAAGCGCACGTCAACGAGTCGGATTGCGCGCTCGTCGGCGCCGGATCCGCCTCGGGCAAACTCCACCTCGAGGATCTCGACCTCGAGATCCGGCCCGACAACAGGGAACAGGCCGCGAGCTGGGCATCCTCAATCGCCAAGGCGGTCTTTCCTGGGGACGCCGGATGGCAATCCGAGTTTTGCAGGCGGTTCGCGATTCTGAGCGACGATGTCTTCGCCTTTCTATACGAAACAGCCCTCGAAGTTCGCGCGCGGACGCGGATCGAGGACGATCTCAAGGTAGTCAAGGAAGGAGCGCTCTGGTACGAGGAGTTGATCCCCGCGGAGAGCATCCTCTGGGGCGTGGCTTTGGCCGAGAGGTCCTTCAAGAAGGTCGACGCTCTGAAGGGGCCCGCCGAGATCCTGAACTTCGCGTTCACGGGAAAGGCGGAGGATGCCAAGCAGAAGGAATGCGAAGTGCAGCTGGGCGGGAAGGCGACCGTCGGGTGCGGGCGTGCGCGCCTGGTGAGGATGTAGGAGGAGGTCATGGCGATCCGGACGAACTCCCAGAAGGCGGCGGGTCGAGCCCTCGGCCATATTCAAGAGGTCAAGGGGAAGAGCTGGGCGAAGCAGTACGGTCGCCTTTGGCTCCGATTCCCGGGTCTTGTCCTGACGAACGGCCTCATGCAGACCGTGGCGTTCTACGAAAGCAGGAATGTCCCGAAGCACCCCGAATACGGAGCCTTTCTCGGACACATGAGAGGGATACTAGAGGAAGGGTTCGGCGAGTCGAATCCGCTCCACACCCTCTCCTGCCCCGAGTATATGCGCGCCACCCGCATCGCGCTGCTCGCAGCCGTCTACTACGGCCGGTTCTGCGAGTCGATCCTCGAGGTCAAGAGGACTGATGAGGGCGAGGAGCGATGAGCGAGCTGAAGGAAACAGTTGCGAGGCGCAATGGTCTCTCCGGGGTCTCCGCATGCGAATCGACTCATCCGGGTCTCTGGCTGAATCGTTGGGCGAGGAAGCACGGCGACAAGGGCGAAGAAAAACGTGCCCTGATCGGGGCGGTGATCGATCGGATCCGCCCTCCCGACTTCTACCCCCGGGCTTTCCAGCGCTGGGTCGCCTCGTTGAGAGGAAGGGAAACCTATCTGGTTCCGGTCGAGACCATCGGCCGGGTCATCGTGGGTCTCGGCGCAGACTGCGTCCTGGAGACCTCGATCGCTCTGCACCACACCTACGGAGTGCCGGTGCTTCCCGGCTCGGCTCTCAAAGGGCTTGCCCGGCGGTTCTGTCTCAGGAGGTTCGGGAGCTCCGACCAAGAAGGAAAGGAGTACCGCCCGAGCGGCGTCTTGAAGCAAAGCAAGCGCTTGCAGGCAGGGCAGGGCCATGATTGGGACTTCACCTTCTACGACACCCTCTTCGGCCATGTGGAGGGGGCAGGCTGTCTCGTGTTCAACGACGCCTGGCTTGTTCCTAGGGCCAGCAACGAAGCTCCGCTGATACGCGACGTGCTCACGGTCCATCACAGAAACTACTACGGGGCGTCGGAGAACCCCGCTCCCCCCGCTGATTGGGACGATCCGATTCCGGTGCCTTATCTCACTGTGGCTCCGGGGGTGTGCTTTCTTCTCGCGATCGAAGGACCGGATGGTTGGCGGGACCGCGCAATGGAGATCCTCCTCTTAGCACTCCGTGAGGAAGGGATCGGCGCGAAGACATCCAGTGGATACGGCCGGATGGAGGAGACCGAAAGGTCAGGTTCGCTGCTCGCGCGTCTCGAGGAGTCGAGAATCGACCCGGAAGTCGAAGACTATTCAAACCGTCTGGAAGAAGAAGTTCCCGAACAGCAGGGAAGGCTCACTCTCATGTATCGACACGTCAAGGGTCAAGAAGACCCGGACTTGCGGAAGAAGCTCTCGAGAGCGCTTCTCTTCGGTCTGCGAAGAAGGCAGATCGAGGCATGGAAGGAGCATCCCCGTCACGCGGGGAAATACAGGGATCTCGTCGATTGGGCAGGGTTGGAGTGAGGGAGTTCGCGCGGTTAGCCTCCAGCAAGGGGGGAACGATGTGAGGCTCTTCAAGACGTACGTCTTCTATCCGTTCTCGCTTCCGCCCGGGACTTTCCAGCGGCTTTCTGGGATGGGGTTGGGTGCCCCGGGGGGCGATCCCTGGTTTCGGGTCTCTCCTCCGATCGTGCAGAACACTCCAGAGACATACGCGGAGTTCACCTATTTCCATTCTCACGCGCGCGACCTTCTATTCGGATTAGATGCGCAGGACAGGTCCCTCCTTGTGTACCAAGTCGGCGATGACCGGATCGCAGGATGGACGTTTCGGATCGAGATCCCAAAACGCCCGGGGGCTGAAGCGGCCGTCAGTCGAGTCCTCAAGCTGACTGACGTTCAGGCGATGATCTATGACCTCGATGTCGGCGTCCTCTCCTTCGCCGTGATGTGGGACCGCAGAGAAGCAGAAGCTCAGGGGCTTTCGGCAGATGTCTCGTTCGGCGACGTGCTCGATATCAACAACCTGTTTCGGAGGCGAGCACCTTCCTTCCTTGATTTCCACGAGGTCAAACAGAGTCTCGTGTCCAAGGACCACAGGCCGGGAGATGGTTGGGCGGCCTTTCAGAAGAGCAAGCGGGAACTACCGGTGGAGATTGAGATCCGTGAAGCGAGTGGCGAGTCAGGTCCGGACCGAAGAGAGAACTTCGGCGACCGATTTGACCGCGTTTTCGGCACACGCCAGCGCCTTCCCTACATTGCGAATCACTTCCTTTTCTGGTTGGCACGACTGGGCAACGATCTCGGCATCCCCACCGAGAAGATGGAGCCGATCCTCGACGAACGGAACTTCGTGTTCTCTCTTGTCGTGGCCGATCAGGAAGACAGAGGTCTGGATTCGCCGTCGCCTCCGGACCCAGAACCGGTCGTGGATCCGGAGAACGTGTTCGGGAAGCTGACCGAAGAACCGGAGGGCTTCCGGGAGAGCTTGGCCCGGCTTCTATTCGTGGATCCGGCGGGAGGAGGCTATGTCGCCAACCACGATCTACGCGACCGGATGCTCGCCAAGGCTCTCTACCTGCGTTACAGGGACTACGGGACGTACTACGGATTCACGCGTTATTCCGGGGTCTTCCTTCTCCACGGTGGAGGTGGTGAGGAGTTTGCCCGGGACGCCCTTCTTGGGCAATTCGACTCGATGTACTTCCAAATGGCCAATCTCTTGCTTGTTCTTCGAGCGGCCCTCCTTGATCTTTCCCACCGCAGCGCACTGATTTCCCGCAGGCTCCGGTCGCCCGACGACTTGGACAACCCCGAACTCAACAAAGACATCGAGCGGATCCGATCCGACTTCCTGCGTTTCCACACGAAGTACTGGTTCTGCGAGGTCACGGCCCAGGAGCAGGGGATCGAGATGTTCGATCTCTGGAACCGGAACATGGGGAACGAACGTCTTTTCGCTGAGGTGGATCAGCAGGTCCGCGCTCTCCATGACTTCAGTCAAGCCACCGTGAACCGTCGTCTTGGCCGTCTAACGTACTTGAACATCAGCGCGATCGGAGTTGCGCTCATCGGGCTGATGGTCGGGGCGTTGACGATTAGCACGTCCGCCGCTTGGGGGTACATCGGAATCGCGATTCTCGTTTCCTTCGTGCTCGGGGCGATCGCGGCCTATCTCTTGTTCGCCGCCGGTCCGAAAGTGCTGTGTTGGCTGGAGAGGTGCCGAACCCCACGATGGATCTCCGCAAGACGCGGCCCTCGCAGATGATTCGGGGGGCTCATCGCGGGGCGGCTCCATCCGGTTCAAGAGGGCAATCCTTTTCTGGATCGGCATGATTTTCAACCTCCCCTTCCTCCCCCTCCTCCTCACCCTCCGCTTCACGCGTCCGGCGAGGTTTCACTTCTTGCACGGGGGGGCGGTGAATGGGCTCTTGTGCAACGCGCTCGGGGCGCATCCGCTCCCCGAGGGGGTGATTCCGTTCGCGCCGGAATCGGGCCGCGTGCGGGCGGAGCCGGGCGATCTCTATCACATCGGCGTCACGCTTGTCGGTGAGGCGAGCGCGCTCTCGGATTCGCTTCTCGCGGGGCTCGAACGGATCGGAAAGACCGAACCCGACCGCAACCGTCCGCTCCCGACATTCGCCGGCAACTTCGAGGTCGCCGAGGCGCGCGCGCTTCCGGCGCCCGACCTCGACGCCGAGGCGATCGCTCTCGCGAAAGCCGGAGGTCCGCTCACGATCCGCTTCCTCTCGCCGCTCCGCATGGAGAGACCGAACGCGCTCCAGGTGAAGGGCGCCACGTTTCTGAACGCCGACTGCTTCCCGGCCGCGCACTTTCTCGCCCGGGTGTGGGGACGCCTCTTCCGTCTCGCGCACGGACGCGAGGCGACCAAGGACGAACAGCGCGCGTTTCGTCCCCCTCTTCCCGACGGCGCGTCGGCCGTCGATCCGCGCCTCCTCTGGCTCGACCTCCCGATCCCGGGGATGCGCGGCGCTCACAACGGACACTCGAACGGGCTCACGCTCGGCGGGGTCGTGGGAAGGGTCACGCTGGAGGGGGTCCCCGAAGATTGGCTCCCCATTCTCCTTCAGGGGAGCTTCCTCCACGCCGGGGAGAAGGCGAGCTTCGGGCTCGGCCGCTATCGAATCGAGACGGGCTCTCTCTCCCCGTTCGAGTTTCCGCCGGCCGCCACGCTCCTCTCCCGCACGGCGCGGCCGGAGACGCTCCGCGCCGCACTCGAACGCGTGGTCGCGTCGACCGAAGCTTCAGGCATCGATGGTCTCACCCCAGAGGACGCGCTCGCCGATGCGGACCGCCTGATCGACCGCCTCTCCGCCGAGCTCCACGAGGGGCGTTACGCGCCCGAGGCGCTTCTCGGCGTCCTCCTTCCCAAAGAGGGGGGCAAGGTGCGCCCGCTCGCGATCCCCACGCTCCTCGATCGGACCGCGCAGCGCGCCGCGTGCGATCTCCTCGCCCCCGCGATCGACACCCTTCTCGAGGATTCCTCGTACGCCTATCGCAAAGGGCTCTCGCGCTCGGCCGCCGCCTTCGCCGTCCGGCGCGCCTACGACGACGGCTTCCGCTGGGTGCTCGATGCCGACATCGCGTCGTTCTTCGACGCCGTCGATTGGGATCGCCTCTTCGCGAAGCTCGAGGCGCTCTACCCCTACGAACCTCTCGTCGAGCTGATGAAGCGCTGGGTCGCGGCCCCGGTCGTCTTTCGCGGCCGACGGATCGAGAGAGCGCGCGGCCTTCCGCAGGGAGCGGTGATCTCCCCCCTTCTCGCCAACCTCTTTCTCGATGAGCTCGACGAGGAGCTTCTCGGCGAGAACTTCCGTCTCGTCCGATACGCGGACGACTTCTTGATTCTCTGCCGCGATCTCGACGAAGCGCGCGCCGCGCGCGAGAAGGCGCGCTCGGCCCTCGCCGACCTCGGCCTCCGCTTGAACGTCGAGAAGACCGAGATCCGCTCGTTCGAAGACGGCTTCTCCTATCTCGGGTACCTCTTCTGTCGATCGCTCGTGATCGAGAGCAAGAGGCCGGAGGAACCCTCGCACCCGGCGGACGGCGATGTCCGAGTTCCCGAAGCGTCCTGGCTCGCCTCCGTGCCCATCGAGACCGTTCGCGAGGCGCTTCGTCGCTCCTCCGCCGGAAAGCCCGCCGCTGATCCGGCGGCGCGGGAGGTGCGGGCGCGATCACTCTCCGATGCCGGCCCGATCCTCCGCCCTCTCTACTTCGCCGATCCGGCCGCCGAGATCTTCCTCCGCGAGGAGAAGCTCGTCGTCGGCACTCTCGCCGAGGGTCTCCGGGAGTTCGGAGCGCGCACGCTCTCTCATGTCGTTTTTATCGGGCGCGTCCGGGTCACGGTTCCCGTGCTTCTCACGCTCTCTCGCCTCGGCGTCCCCTCGTACTTCTGCCGTCGCTCGGGAGAGCTCTACGCGTCCTTCTCGACACACGCTCCCGACTGGCCCCTCTGGGAGGCGCAGGGGAGAAAGGCGAGCGACTCGAGCGCGTGTCTTGCGATCGCCCGCTTGATCGTTGCCGCGAAGCTCCACAACGCGGCCGCGCTCGCCGCTCGGCATACGCTCCAGGGGTGGGGAGAGTTGGGCGAGAGCCTCCGCGAACTGGAGAAGAAGTGTCTCGAGCAGACCTCGCTTGAGATGCTCCGTGGACTCGAGGGGAGGGGGGCCGCGCTCTTCTTCTCCGCGCTCCGGGAGAGCCTCCCCGCCGCGTGGGGTTTTCGGAAGCGCGAGAAGCATCCGCCTCCCGATCCGGTGAACGCGATGCTCTCCCTCGCGTACACGATGCTCTACAACCACCTCTCGACGGCGATCCTCGCGGCGGGTCTTCATCCGAGAATCGGGTTCTACCACGCCGAGCGTGGGGCGTATCACGCGCTCGCCTCGGATCTTCAGGAGGAGATGCGGCACTTGGCCGACGGCTTCGTGATCGCGTCGATCCGACGGAACGAGATCAAGCCGGAGGACTTCACCCGAACGTCTTCCGGTCCCTACCCGTGCCTCTTTACGATCGACGCCCGAAAGGACTTCATCCGTCGCTTCGAGGGGCGTCTTCTCACGGAGTTCACGCCGCCGGGCGCGTCGGAGAAGGAAACGTACTTGGCCTTCATGAATCGACAGGTTCGGGCGCTCAAGGCGTTCGTGCGCGGGGAAGCGACGGCCTATGAGCCCTTGAGGATTCACGCGTGAGGTATGTGGTGGTGTATGATATCGGCGACGATCGCCTCCGCGCCCGGATCGCCGATCTCTGCGAGGCGTTCGGGTACCGGGTGCAGGAGTCGGTCTTCGAGTGCGACTTGGAGGAGAAGGGGCTCCGGGAGCTGGTCGGTCGTCTGGAGAGGGAGATCGCCGCGATCGAGACCTCGGAGATCGGGAACGTGAGGATCTATCGGATCTGCAAGGAGTGCCAGAGGGCCTCGATGGGGATCGGGGAGACGGAGAAGGGGGCGGGCGGCGACCCATGTATCGTGATTTGAGCAGGTTAGAGGTATCCGGCCGGGTCCTCGGGGGGGATGATTCGCCGCCCCGGGGGCCCATTTCCCGTAATTCGTTGATTTGGAGCGGGTTGAGTCGTCCGGAGATGGCTTTTTTCGCCTCGTCATCCCCGGAAGGCTTGCAACGTATTGACGACAGAAGAGTTAAGGAGGTCCGACTGGGGCACTTCGAGCCCCTTTTCGACCTCTCGAGGAGCTTTTTGCGATCATCCCCGGAAACGGCTCTGGAAGTTGCGGCGAGAATGTGGTTTGCTAGGGGTGCTGTCGAAGGGCGAAAGACCGCGTGCGGGATTGCGACAACAAGCGCGCGACTCGGGAAACGGATTCCCGTTCGTCGAAGGGCGAAAGACCGCGCGCGGGATTGCGACAACTCCCTGTCCTCGGCATCGGCATCAGCCCCTCTCAGGTCGAAGGGCGAAAGACCGCGCGCGGGATTGCGACCTTCTCTCTCCCGGCGTGCGGGATCTCGTACTCACTGTCTGTCGAAGGGCGAAAGACCGCGCGCGGGATTGCGACTGTTGCTGACCGCCTCGACGAACGAGCGGAATACTCCGAAGTCGAAGGGCGAAAGACCGCGCGCGGGATTGCGACGATCAAGAGGAGTATATTCCCCATGTGGAAGCCCAAACTGTCGAAGGGCGAAAGACCGCGCGCGGGATTGCGACTCACTACCCAACTCTCGGTCTGGAAGTCCGTATCCTCCCAGAGTCGAAGGGCGAAAGACCGCGCGCGGGATTGCGACTTCTGCACTGAATGTAGACTCACTGGACGTTCCGCTGTCGAAGGGCGAAAGACCGCGCGCGGGATTGCGACTTCTCTGTCACCCAGTGGGTCTGCTTGTTCTTGTCCTCATAGTCGAAGGGCGAAAGACCGCGCGCGGGATTGCGACTTCCGGTTCTTCGCGCTTCCCCTATCGGGATATGCGGAGAGGTCGAAGGGCGAAAGACCGCGCGCGGGATTGCGACCCATTCCGCCCAGAGTCCTCTGATCCGATTCCGTCTGTCGAAGGGCGAAAGACCGCGCGCGGGATTGCGACACCGGCCTTCCCTCTCTACCAGTTCCAACTGACGGATTGTCGAAGGGCGAAAGACCGCGCGCGGGATTGCGACAGATGGAAGCGGCACCATCGCGACGCGCAGTGATGTCGAAGGGCGAAAGACCGCGCGCGGGATTGCGACTCACCCGCGTCCTGGCCACGATCGATCCGGAGGAAGACGGAGAGGAGGAGAAATGAGACTGTACGGAATCTACCATCCCAATGGCAAGCTGTTCTGTGTCGCACCGTGCCTAGAAGATGCGTGGGGACAAGATGCGGCATTCCGTTGCCGCTATTGGAAGCGGATCGGGCCTTCACGACGCGCCCTCCGTCGTCGTGGCTGGCGTGTGATGCCGGGGCGCTTCGAGCCAGGTAAGAAGCTATGAGGGGCGGACGCTATGCGAGTTATGAACGCGGTATGCGCGCGCATAACTCGCGCGTACTTGCGGCGCTCGCCGGGGCCGCCGCGCTACTCGCAGGAATCCCGGCGGCTTCTTTGGCGGGCCTACCAGACCCGGTCGAGGTGACAATCCACGGGAGGGAGGTAAGATCCTGCTCGTATATCGCGTGGATCAATGCCGATCGTAGCGAGAGCGCACTACGTAGCGTCGGACCCGGAGGCGAGGGCGAACCGATCATTCGGCATCTTCGATACACCGCGACGAAAACGCTACTGTCGGAGCTTGCAAAGGGTGAAGACCTAGTGGCGCTCTCTTTCTGGGCGGACGCCGACTCTCTGCGCGTCGGTTCGGTAACGGTCGAAAAGGGTGGCCACGTCTGGCGCGGGGAGGCAGTTGGGCTTCCCGTCCGCGCGAGCGGGAAATACGTTGAGGTAGTCCTCGTCCAGCGGGAGACGTTGCTCCGCCGATCTCGCTGGATCGAATCAGACGGTACGGCAGGGACAGTAGGCGGACTCTACGGTCTCGTGCCGATTCGCGGCGCGATTCCGTTCTGTATCCTTATGCCCCTCAGGTCTGAAGGAGGACAGGCTTGGGAGAATCGCGCGAGAGAAACTTTCACCGTCACGTTCGAAGGAGGTGAGCGAAAATGAGGCGACTCATGGTCGCGTTGCTTCTCGTCGGACTTGCGGCTGGTGTTGCGAGCGCTTCGATCTGGAATCCACTAGAGTGGATTCGCGAGGCGTGCGACACTTGCCAGTGCTGCGAGTTCTTTAGCAACTGGTGGTCGTAGGCCCCTTGTCACGGGGCGGGCGTGGCGCGTAGAGATCGCGCGTTGCGCCCGCCCCACGGGGGCCGGACGGGCAAGCCACACACCGGCCCCCGCACGCCGGAAAAGAGGAGAACGATGAGACGTGACATATCAACCGGTCGAAGGGCGAAAGACCGCGCGCGGGATTGCGACTCATCGATCGCTTGTTCTAGCGTCACCGCATCTTCGGTTGAGTCGAAGGGCGAAAGACCGCGCGCGGGATTGCGACCGATCGTTTCCACTTCCCTGGCCTTGAACTCTGCACGGAGTCGAATGGCGAAAGACCGCGCGCGGGATCGGAAGGTGATGGGGCGGGTTAACGTCAACCCGTCAGAAGTGTGCTCCTTGCAGGGCCGCCGGGGCGCGGGGCGAGCGGGTGAACCGGCGAGTTCCCGAGCGCGCCGGGCCTTGCCGGCCCGGCACCGTGTCGTGAGCCCGGCGCGCTCGGGGTGTCTCTTCCGGCACCCCCTCGCCCCGGGCCCCGGCCGGGAAGACACCGGTGGAGTTTCTGTCGGATCAAGGCGGAGGACCCGCGCCGAGAACCTTGAACGGCCCGCTTCAAACCGCTACAATTCAGGTCTTCTCATCCGCGCAGGAGAGATCTCGTGGGACAAGACCGGATTCGAGAGTGGGAATCCCTTTTCGTTCTGGAGCGCCTCGGGCCCGAGCTTGTCTCCCTCGCCGGGCGAGGCGAGCTCGAGTTCACCTACGAGCGGACCGATCTCATCTCCCGCCTCGCCGTCCTGATGACCGATCGAGACGTCCTTCTCGTCGGTCCCGAAGGGGTTGGGAAGCGCTCGCTCATGCGGGCGCTCGCGTTCCGGATTCACGGAATGCTGAAGGACGAGGCCGAGCGCGCGAAGCCGACCCCGGGTCTCTTTCCGTACCGGAAGATCTACGAAACGACCCCGTTCATTCTCGATCTAGACGCACACTACGCGGGAGAGCTCGGGCAGAAGCTCGATCGGATCGCGTCTCATGCGGCGGAAGAGAAGGCGATTCTCTTTCTGCTCAACGCCGAGCTCGCGGCGGGTGTGGGCGCCGCCGCGAACGCGCCGGCGACCGACATCGCGAACCTCCTCACCTCATGCCTTGAACGATGGCCTTTCCGTCTCGTCGCCGAGACGACGCCCCGCGGCCGCGAAACGCTCCTCCGGCTCGCGCCCGCTTTCTTCCGCCGCTTGGCCGTGCTCGATGTGCCGCCGCTCCCCGAGCCCGAGCTTCGGCCCTGGTTCCAGCGTTACGAAGACCACCTTGGGCGTCGCTTCTCGGTTCGTTTCGCCCCGGGCTTCACCGACGAGATCGTGAGCGCGTGCCGCCGCTTCTTCCCCACCCTCGCCTATCCGGGGAAATCGATCGATCTGATCCGCGCGATCCTGAGCGAGAAGATGGCGGCCCGCCGCCAAGCGCTCGAGCAGCCCGCGGGGGCGCCGGCCGCCTCTCTCGAGCTGCAGGCGGGGGACGTGCACACGCACATCGCCGGGCTGTCCGGCCTCTCGCTCGAAATGATCGATTCCCGCCCGGTGGCGGGAGGGGCGCTCGAAGAAGGGCTCCGATCGTTCTTCGAGGAGCGCGTCATCGGGCAAACGCACGCGGTCCGGGCGGCGAGCGCGATCGTGGCGCGCTACCGTGCTCGCCTCAACGACCCCGGGAAGCCGATCGCGGTGGTGTGGCTCTCCGGTCCGACCGGGGTGGGGAAGACTGAATTCGCCAAGGCGGTCGCCGAGTTCTTCTTCGGCACCGCGAAGCACTTGCTCCGGTACGATATGTCCGAGTTCAAGACGCGGGAGAGTCTCGGGAGACTGCTCGGGTACGCGGAGAGATGGAGCGCCGCTCCGCGAGAGCCGTCGCTCGTCGAGCGGATCCGCGCTCGTCCCTTCTCCGTGCTCCTGTTCGACGAGGTGGAGAAGGCGCATCCGGAGGTGATGGATCTCTTCCTCCAGCTTTTCGACGAGGCCACTCTGACCGGGGTGGACGGGAGCGTCGCCCATTTCTCGAACACGATCATCCTGCTCACGTCGAACATCGGGGTCGAGTTGTTCGGACCGGCGCTCGGGTTCGCCCCCGGCCCTCCTCCCGCTCCCGACCCGAACTCGATCCGCGATCGCCTCGAAGAGGTCTTCCGGCCGGAGTTCGTGAACCGGATCGAGCATGTCGTGCCGTTCGGTCGGCTCGACCGCGAGGACGTCGCGAAGATCATGAGCCGGGAGATCCGAGCGCTCTCGCGGCTTCCGGGGCTGGCGGGGAAGGTCGCCGCGGTCTATCTCCATCCTGCGGTGCAAAAGGCGATCCTGGAGGAGGGGCACGTGCCGAAGTATGGAGCACGACCTCTGCATCGGGCGATCGCGAAGCACGTGATCGAGCCGCTCTCCTTCTTGCTCTCGACGCGAGAAATCGGGGAGGAGGCGCGCGTGGCGATCCTTCCGGCCGAGAGAGCGCGTCTCATCGACGGAACCCCCGATCCCGACTGGATCTACCACCCGCTAGCGTCGGACCGTCCCTCCTTCGGGGGACCACGCATGCGCTAGGAAAGCCGCTTGGGGACGCGGCGTCGACCCTCCTCGCGGGATCGAGGGAGACGAATCGCGGAGAAGGGGCCGGGGAGCGATCATGTATGGTGATTTGAAGAAGTTGCGGGAGGAAGAGCCGGTCCTCGGGGGGGATGATTCGCGGCCCCGGGTGCCCGTTTCCCGTAACGCGTTGATTTGGAGTGGGTTGAGTCGTCCGGAGATGGCTTTTTCAGGCCTCGTCATCCCCGGAAGGCTTGCAACGTATTGACGACAGAAGAGTTATGGAGGTCCGACTGGGGCACTTCGAGCCCCTTTTCGACCTCTCGAGGAGCTTTTTTCGATCATCCCCGGAGAAGCCTCTGGAACTTGCGTCAGGAGTGTGGTTTACTGGGGCAGCTGTCGAAGTGGGAAAGACCGCGCGCGGGATTACGACACATGGTGATACCACCAGAGATGAAGTGGATTCCATAGTCGAAGTGGGAAAGACCGCGCGCGGGATTACGACTTTCTGAATATCTCGGCGCGCCACACCGACGTCACCAGTCGAAGTGGGAAAGACCGCGCGCGGGATTGCGACGCCAGTCCTTGCCCGCGACATCGTGGTACGGCGTCAGAATGTCGAAGTGGGAAAGACCGCGCGCGGGATTGCGACAGGTAAGGGCCTCGTCGACTTGGTCGAGGGCTTCCGCCGTCGAAGTGGGAAAGACCGCGCGCGGGATTGCGACAGGAGATTATTGACAAACGGAAGAACGAGATCGGAGTACGTCGAAGTGGGAAAGACCGCGCGCGGGATTGCGACTCATGATGGTCTCGGGACAGGGGCATCCCGTGATCGGGGTCGAAGTGGGAAAGACCGCGCGCGGGATTGCGA
>VGIW01000067.1 GCA_016867715.1 Candidatus Eisenbacteria bacterium
TTTCGGTGCCACGGGGGGTTTCGGTGCCACGGGGGGTTTCCGAGTTCCGGTGCCAGGCTACGCAACTCCGGCGCCGAAACAGGGGCGAGTTCCGGTGCAGAGTTCCGGTGCCATGCAGAGTTCCGGTGCCATGCAGAGTTCCGGTGCCAGGCTACGCAACGCCGGCGCCGAAGCGCGTCGGGGGCCGCATGGGTTCGGTAGCCTGGCACCGAAACTAAACTCCCTGGCACCGAAACCCCGGAAGCGGGTCGGGGGCAACATGGGTTCGGTAGCCTGGCACCGAAACTAGGGGCGAGTTCCGGTGCCATGCAGAGTTCCGGTGCCAGAGTTCCGGTGCCAGGCTACGCAACACCGGCGCCGAAGCGGGTCGGGGGCCGCATGGGTTCGGTAGCCTGGCACCGAAACTAGCACCCGGAAGCGGGTCGGGGGCAACATGGGTTCGGTAGCCTGGCACCGAAACTACACCGGAAGCGGGTCGGGGGCAACATGGGTTCGGTAGCCTGACACCGAAACATGACACCGAAACATGGCAACACCGAAACATGGCACCGAAACAATGCCATGAGGTAGCCTGGCACCGGAACCCCGGCACCGGAACCCCTGGCACCGGAACCCCGGAACCTTGCCGGAACCTTGTTGCGGAATCTCTGGCACCGGAACCTTCTGCGGTACCGAAACCAAGACGAGGTGAAGAATGGGCGTTCTTTGGGAGATCCTGCAGACGGGGCTCATGTACGGCCAGAAGCGGAAGTCCGATTCGATCGAGGACCGGGTTCTCGATCTCGAGAACCGGCTCCAGGCGACGCAGGAGACGATGCGCGCGCTCGTCAAGAAGATCGAGGAGCTGCACGGCATCGACATCGACGAAGACGGCAAGATCGGCTGATCCGAGAAGCGGTGTCAGGCACCGCTTCGCGTAGGACCTTCTCTCGGAGCATCCCCTCTTCAAGGCACGAGGACGATCTTCCCGAACACCTCGCGCGACTCCAAGAGCCGGTGCGCCTCGCGGATCTCGCCGAGAGGGAGCACCCGGTCGACGATCGGACGAAGCCGTCCCTCCTCGAAGTGCTTCACGATTGAAGCGAACTCGCCTCGGCTCCCCATCGTCGATCCGAGAAGGCTGAGCGACTTGAAGAAGAGGACGCGTAGGTTGAGCGAGACCTCATGGCCGGACGTCGCGCCGCAGGTGACGAGCCTCCCGTGCCTCGCGAGCGAGCGAAGGCTCCCCTCCCACGTCGCCGCGCCGACGTGCTCGATCACGATGTCCGCCCCGCGCCTTTCCGTGATCGCGCGGACCGCGCGCGCGAAGTCCTCTTTCCCGCTGTCGATAACATCGTCCGCTCCGAGCGCGCGCGCTCGCTCCGCCTTCGCCGCGCTCCCCGCGGTCGCGATCACGCGGGCGTTCCAGAGCTTGGCGATCTGAACGGCCGCGCTTCCGACGCCGCTCCCGGCCGCGTGGACGAGCACGGTCTCCCCGGGCCGCAGCGCCGCGCGCGCGACGAGCATGTGCCACGCGGTGAGAAACGCGAGGGGGAAAGACGCCGCCTCCTCGAAGGAGAGGTTCTTCGGTTTGGGAAAGACGTTCGCGCGCGGAACGACGACCTTTTCGGCGCACGTTCCGTCGCAAGCCTCGCCTAGGATCTTGAAGTCGGAGCATCGATGATCTTCTCCCGAGGCGCACGCCGCGCACGTTCCGCAGCTCGTGGCGGGCGCGAGCACGACCTCCTCGCCGAGCGCGAGGCCGGCCGCTCCGCCGCCGAGACCGGCAATGACGCCCGAGCCGTCGCTCCCGGGGACGAGAGGGAGCGGGAACTCGTGACCCGGCACTCCCTTCCGCACCCAGAGATCGAGGTGATTGAGGCCCGCCGCGTGGATCTCCACGAGCACCTCGCCCGGACCCGGGACCGGATCGGGCTTCTCTTCCGCGCGGAGCGCATCGAGACCGCCGTGCGAGCGAATGACGACCGCCTTCATGAGCATCGACCCTTTCCTTGATGGTGCAACTATCGATCGCCGCGCATGCGCATCAATTTCCCCCGCGGATGGAGCGCCTGCGGAAAAGAACCGCAAGCAGGATGAAGAAGCCGAGGCCGACGAGAGGAGCGGCTGCTCCCGCCCAATCGTGCCCGATCCCCGCGAGGCTCTCCCCGCGCGCGAAGACCGCGGCGGCGAGCCCCACCCCGAGAAGCCCCTCCCCCCCGACGAGCCCCGAGCCGAAGAGAATCCCTCTCTCCCGCCGCTCTCCGCGCTCCCCTTCGTTTCCGGCGTTCTTCTCGAGGGCCCAGCGGAGCGCCCCACCGAGAAAGACCGGCACCATCGTCGCCACCGGAAGATAGACCCCGACCGCGAACGGGAGAACCGGAAGCCGGAGAACCGCGGCGAGGAGCGCGATCGAGACGCCGAGCCCCACGAGCGCCCACGGAAGCGATCGCTCGAGGACCCCCTCGATGACGAGCTTCATCAGAGTCGCCTGCGGCGCCGGAAGCTCGCTCGTCCCGAACCCGTGGGCGCGATCGAGCATGAGCACCGCCAAACAGACGAAGGCCGCCGAGGAGAGGACGCCGAGCAGCTCTCCGGTTTGCTGCTTCCTCGGCGTCGCCCCGAGAAGGAACCCCGTCTTGAGGTCTTGCGACATGTCCCCCGAGATCGAGGCGGCGATCGCGACCACGCATCCGACCGTGAGCGCCGCCGCTTTCCCCTCCGCCCCCGTCCATCCGGCCGCGAGGAAGACCGCCGATGTTCCGAGAAGCGCGGCAATCGTCATGCCGCTCGTCGGGTTGGACGTGACCCCGACGAGCCCCACGATGCGCGAGGCGACCGTCACGAAGAAGAACGAGAAGAGGACGACGAGAAACGCCGCGAGAAAGCGGGACGGGATCGAGGGGAGCTCGGCGAACGTGTGCGGCACGATCCCCATCGCCGCCGCGAGGAGGGCCAACCCCGCGACGACGACCGAGGGGGGAAGATCGGTTGATGTACGAAGGATCTCCCGCGCCCCGCCGAGCCCGCCGCGGATTCCCCCGGTCCCCGCGCGAACGCTCTCGATCATTGTCGGGACGCTCCGGACCAGCGTGAGAAATCCCGCCGCCGCCACCGCGCCCGCCCCGATGTACCGCACGTAGCGCTCCCAAATCTCGCCCGCGGACATCGAGGCGATCGTCTTCACCGTTTCCGGGTAGAGCGGCTCGGACCGCCCCGCACCCCACGCGGCGAGAAGCGGGATGAGGACGAGAGACGAAAGGAGACCGCCGCCGACCATGATCGAGGCGATCCGCGGTCCGAGGATAAACCCCACGCCGAAGAGGGCCGGCGACAAGCTGAAGCTGATCTGTCCCTTCGGAAGGAGGGGAACTCCCGCCTGGATCTTCTCCGGGAAGAGGCGGAGCCACCCGCCCAGGAAACGAAAGCCCGCGCCGGCGAGAAGCCCGAGGAAGACATTCCCCGCGCGCGCGCCGCCTTTCTCCGTCGCGAGAAGCACTTCCGCGCACGCGGTCCCTTCCGGATACGGAAGGCGTCCGTGCTCGCGCTCGATGAGAAGACGCCGGAGGGGAATCATGAAGAGCGTGCCGAGAAACCCGCCGAACAGAGCGAGAAGGGTCATCTGAAGGAGGCTCGGATCCATCTCCCAAAGGAAGAGCGCGGGGAGCGTGAAGATGACGCCGCTCGCCACCGAGCTCGAAGCGGAGCCGACGGTTTGCGAGAGGTTCGCCTCGAGAATCGTGGCGCGAGCGCCGGCGAGGGAGAGGGCTCGAAAGGCCGCGACGGTCATCACCGCCACCGGGATCGAGGTCGAGATCGTGAGCCCCGCTCGAAGGCCGAGATACGCGTTCGCCGCGCCGAAGAGAATCCCGAAGAGAATGCCGGCCGCGATCGACTTCGCCGTGAACTCGGGGAGCGACGCTGAGGCGGGCACGTACGGCTGGAACGGCCGCTCCTCGCCGTCCGCTCTCAATGGTTCTCCGTTCGGTCGCGATCTCCCGGGCACGGCCGTCCCTCCTATTTGCGCCAGAACGAAGGGAAGAAGAGAACCAGGACCGTGAGGATCTCGAGCCTCCCGAGCAGCATGCAGATCGAGAGGATCGTCTTGCCCGCTCCGCCGATTTCCCCGTAGTGGCCGGCCGGCCCCACCTCGCCGAGACCGGGACCGATGTTCGAAAGACAGGCGACGACCGCGCCTCCCGCGGTGACGAGGTCGAGCCCGAGCGCGGCCATCGCGAGCGACGCGGCGACGAAGATTCCGATATAAAGCGCGAAGAAGCCGAGCACGCTTCGCACGATCTCGTCGGGGACCGGCTTGTGATCGAGCTTCAAGACACGCACACCCCTCGGATGGATCAAACGGAAGACCTGGACGTAGGCTTGCTTGATGATCAAGAGGATCCTCGCGTTCTTTATGCCGCCGCCGGTCGACCCGGCGCATCCGCCGAAGAACATGAGGACCACGAGAACGTACTGGGCGAGCACGTGCCAGTTCTCGTAGTCGGCCGTGCAGAAGCCGGTGGTCGTCGCGATCGACACGACGGTGAACGCTGAATCGCACGCGTTCGCGTGGATTCCGTCGTAGAGGGAACGGTTGAACAGGAAAATGATCGCCGACGCCGCGAGAAGCGTTCCGAGATAGAAGCGGAACTCCTCGTTTCTCCAATAGGCGCGGACACGGCCCCGAAGGGCCAGCAGGTGCAGGGAGAAGCTGATCCCGGCGAGCAGCATGAAGAAGGTCACGGTCCAGCGGATGAAGAGGCTCGGGTAGGCACCGATGCTCGCCGACTCTGTGGAGAACCCTCCGGTCGCCATCGTCGCGAAGGAGTGACAGACCGCTTCGTAGAACCCCATCCCGCCGAGGAGGAGAAGGAGGACCTCGGCGAAGGTGAAGAGGAAGTAGACGCCCCAGAGAACCTTCGCGGTCGTTTGGATGCGCGGGAAGAGCCGGTCGGTCGTCGGACCGGGGGCCTCCGCGTCGAAGAGCTGCATCCCGCCGACGCGGAGGAACGGGAGGATCGCGAGAGAAAGGACGATGATGCCCATGCCGCCCAGCCAGTGCGTGGTCGCGCGCCAGAAGAAGATGCTCTCGGGAACGGCGTCGAAATCGCGGATCACCGAGGCGCCGGTCGTCGTGAATCCGGACATCGATTCGAAGAACGCGTCGATCGGGTTCGGAATCGCGCCTGAGAAGAGAAAGGGGAGCGAACCGAAGACCGCGTAGGACAACCAGCCGAGCGTGACGATCGCGAAACCCTCGCGGAACCCGATCCCCCTCTCGCTCCGGTAGGAGAAGAGAAGTCCGGCGCCGACCGAGGCGGACACGCACGCGGAGAGAACGAACGCGATCGCCTGCCCGTCGCGAAACCAAAGGGAGAAAGGGATCGGCGCGAGCAAGGCGATCCCGAGAAACACGAGGAGGCCGCCCAGAACACGAAGAGTCGCTCGTAGATCCATCGTCAGGAGAAGAACTTCTCGACCTGGTTGATCGAGCCCGGAAGAGAGAACACGACCGCGTGATCCCCGGGCTCGAGGTGATCGCCCCCTCCGGGGATGAGGACTTCCTCGCCCCGCACCACCGCTCCGATGATCGCCCCGCCCGGGAAGTCGAGTTCCCGAAGAGGCTTTCTCACGATCCGCCCGGACGAAGGGACGATGAACTCCGCGACTTCCGCACCGCTTCTCTCCACCATCGCGAGCGAGAGCACCTCGCCCTTCCTCACGTAGCGGATGATCTCCCCCGCGGTCGCGAGACGGGGGCTGATGCAAGCGTCTACGCCGAGGCTCGGGGCGAGATTCAAGAGGACCGGATGGTTGACCAGGGCGATCGCGCGCCGCACCCCGCGCTGTTTGGCGAGCAAGGAGAAGAGGATGTTCGCCTGATCGTCTTCGGTCACCGCAATGAAGGCGTCGCCGTCATGAATTCCCTCGTTCTCGAGCGTGTCCACGTCCGTTGCGTCCGTGTTCAGGATGAGCACGTTGTCAAGATCGGACGCGATGAGACGGCATTGGTCCGGGTTCCGGTCGATCACCTTGACGTGCGAACCGTTTTGCGCGAGCTCGCGCGCGACCAGATACCCGACCCTCCCGCCACCGAGAATGAAGACGTTCTTCGCTTCTTTCTTCTCGAGCCCGAAGAGATAGTCGATCGAGGAGAGGTCCGAGCGCTTGCAGACGTAGTAGATCGTGTCGCCCGCCTGGATCACGTCTTCGCCCCTCGGAATGATCGACTTTTCGCCGCGGGCGATGGCGACGACCACGAGCCGGTAGATCCCTCGGATCTCGCCCAGTTCGGCGAGCGTGACCCCGGCGACCGGGTTCTGCGCGCTCACCTGCAACCCAACGAAGAGCACCTCGCCGCCGGCGAACTCGACCATTTCGGAGGCGGCCGGATGCCCGGCGATCTTGCAGATCTCCTCCGCGACCACCGCGTCCGAGTTGATGAACATGTCGATACCGAGCTTCTCCGCGTTCAGCTTTCCGTCTCCGCGGATGTACTCGAGGGTCTTCACGCGCGCGATGATGCGGGGCACTTTGTACTCGCGCGCGAGGAGACACGCGACCAAGTTGACCTCGTCCTGATTGGTGACCGCGATGAAGAGGTCGGCGCTCGCCACGCCCGCTTCCTCGAGGGCGGCCGCGCTCGATCCGTTGCCGAGGACGACGAGGGCGTTCACCCTCTCCTTGAGAAGCCGGTGCTTCTCCGGGTTTCGCTCGACGACCGCGATGTCGTGCCCTTGGTCGGCGAGATGGCCGGCGATGTGAAAACCGACCTCGCCGGCCCCAACGATGATGACCTTCAAGTCGCCCCAGTCCTTTCCGTCGGACGAACCGATTGATCTTAACTACGGGAGAGGGTCGCGGGCAAGGAGTATCGCGAGAAGGGCCGCGCGTAGGGGCCGGCCTTGATCCGACGGAAACTCGACCGGTGTTCTCTCGGTTGGGCCCGGGGCCAGCCTGAATTTTGCACGCGTTTCCTACTGCGGCCGCGGAACCGGATCGACGGGGAAGGCGCAGGGAGAGAGGCGATCGTCAGAGAAACCCGAGCTCCAGCTTGGCCGCTTCGCTCATCCGATCCGGCGACCAGGGCGGCTCCCAAACGATCTCGACCTCCGCGGAGCGAACCTCGGGGATCTCCTCGATCGCGCGGCGGACATACCCGGGAAGAGCCTCCGCCTCGGGGCAGTGCGGCGAGGTGAGGGTCATCCGGATGAAGACGTCGCGGGACTCATCGATCCGTATGTCAAAGACGAGACCGAGCTCGTAGATGTTGACCGGGATCTCGGGGTCGAAGACGGTGCGAAGAGCATCGACCACCTTCTCCTCGAGACGCCCGGGCTGCGGCGTCCTTCCTCCCATGAGGAACCTCCGGCGAGCCGGCCGCGCGCGCGGCCCGTCACTCGGTCGTGGCTGTCTCTCCCTCTTCCTTGAGGGCCGCCTCGAACGCGTGCCACGGAAGGGTCGCGCACTTCACGCGCACGGGGAACTCCCGCACCCCCGAGAAGACCGCGAGCTTGCCGAGCGAGGGATCGCCGGCCCCTTCGCGCGTCGACGGATCGCCGGTGAGAAGCGTGTGAAACTGCTCGAAACGCTTCTCCGCGTCCTCCTCGGATCTCCCCTTGAGATCCTCGGTCATCATCGAGGCCGAGGCGAGGGCGATGGCGCATCCAGAACCCTCGAAACGGATGTCGCGAACGATTCCTTCCTCCACGAAAAGATAGATCGTGAAGCGATCGCCGCAGAGCGGGTTGTAACCCTTCGCGAGTCGGTTGGCGTTCTCGAGCTTCCCGTAGTTCCGCGGGTTCCTTCCGTGGTCGAGAATGACCTCCTGGTACAGGTCGCGCAGGTCGGACATCAGAGAAGAACCTCCCGGACTTTGAGAAGACCTTTCGCCAGCGCGTCGACTTCTTCCCTGGTGTTGTAGAGGGCGAACGAAGCCCGCGCCGTCGCCGGAACCCCGAAGCGATCGATAGCCGGCTGCGCGCAATGGTGGCCCGTTCGGACCGCGATCCCCTCGCGGTCGAGGATCGTGCCGATGTCGTGGGGATGAATACCCTCCATCACGAACGAGAAGACGCCGACGCGCTCGCGCGCCTCTCCCACCAATCGGAGTCCGGGGACCGACGGAAGAACCTCCGCGGCGTGCGCCTGGATCGAGCTCTCGTGCTCCGCGATCGCGTCGAAGCCGAGAGCGGAGACGTAGTCGAGCGCCGCGCCGAGGCTGATCGCCCCGGCGATATTCGGAGTGCCCGCCTCGAAGCGGTACGGCGGCGCGTTGTACGTCGTCTTTTCGAACGTCACCGAGCGGATCATGTCCCCGCCCCCTTGGTACGGAGGCATCGACTCGAGCAGCTCCTTCTTTCCGTAGAGGATGCCGATTCCGGTCGGGCCGAAGAGCTTGTGGCCCGAGAAGACGTAGAAATCGCAGTCGAGGTCGCGGACATCGACGGGCATGTGCGCGACCGCCTGCGCGCCGTCGATGAGAACCGGGATCCCCCGCCGGTGGGCGAGACGGACGATCTCCTTCACCGGGTTGACGGTGCCGAGCGCATTGGAGACGTGGGTCACGGCCACGATGCGCGTCCGGGGCCCCAGCATCTTCTCGAGCTCGTCCATCACGAGATCGCCTCGGTCATCGATCGGAACCGCGCGGAGCACCGCTCCCTTTTCCTCGCAGATCATCTGCCAAGGAACGATGTTCGAATGGTGCTCCATCCACGTGACGAGAACTTCGTCCCCCTTCCCGATCTTCCGCCGCCCGAAGGTTTGCGCCACGAGGTTGATCCCCTCCGTCGTGCCGCGGACGAAGATCGTCTCCTCGATCCCCCGGGCGTTGATGAACGCGCGGGCCCTTTCGCGCGCGTCTTCGTACGCCTTGGTGGCCGTCTCGCTCAGGTGGTAGACCCCTCGATGGATGTTGGAATAGCACCCGGAGTAGAAGACGTTGTAGGCGTCGATGACCGCGTAGGGCTTTTGCGTGCTCGCTGCGTTGTCGAGATAGACGAGCGGCTTCCCGTGAATCCTCATCTTGAGGATCGGAAAGTCGTCTCGAACCATCTGCACATCGAGAACATGGGCCGGCCTTCGGTCTCTTACGACGGAAGTCTGCCGCGCGTCACCGTTCATAGCGCCCCCCGGATCTCTTCGCCTTGCGGCAGGCGCGCGACCAGGATCTCCTCGAGCCGCCGCCGAAGCGGAGCCGCGTCGACGCGCCCGACGAGATCCGCCGCGAACGCGTACGTGAGAAGACTGCGTGCCGCCGCTTCCTCGATCCCTCTCGAACGAAGGTAGAAGACCGCGTTCTCGTCGAGCCGCCCGACCGTGGCGCCGTGCGTGCACTTGACGTCGTCGGCGTAGATCTCGAGCTGCGGCTTGGTGTGAACGGCGGCCTCAGCGGAAAGGAGAAGGGTTTGGTTGGTCTGTTTGGCGTCGGTCTTCTGCGCGTCCGGCCGCACAACGATCCGGCCGCTGAAGACTCCCCGCGCGCGGTCGGTGAGGATCCCCTTGTAGAGCTCGCGGCTCGAACCGTGCGGGCGCGCATGTTGAATCGCCGTGTGATTGTCGACCAGTTGGTCCCCTCGGCCGAGGTAGAGACCGTCGAGGACGCATTCGGCCCCCTCTCCGTCGAGCACGGAACCCGCGTCATTGCGCGCGAGCCCCGCCCCGAAGGCGAACGAGATCGAATCGAACCGGCTGCTCCGTTCCTGGTGCGCCTGGAGAGCGCCGACGTGAAAGGCGCGCGTGCTTTCTTCCTGAAGCTTGATGTGCCGGAACGTCGCCCCTTCCCCGACGCGGATCTCCGTCACCGCGTTCGTGAGGAAGGTCCCGTCGTCGAGAGAGGCGTAGGTTTCGACCACGGTCGCCGACGCCCCCTTTTCGACGAGAATCAAGCTCCGCGGATGCGCGACCAGAGGCTCTCTTCCGCCCCTCGAAAGATAGAGAAGGTGAATCGGCTTCTCGATCGCGAGGCTCTCGGGGACGAAGACAAACGCCCCGTCGCGCAGGAAGGCCGTGTTCCAAGCCGCGAAGCTCCGCGTTTCGAAGTCGGCGTACCGTCCCAAATGATCGGCGAGCCGATCCTTCCTCTTCTCGATCGAATCGGCGAGGCTCTCGACGACCGCGCCCTCGGGGAGATCCCCCATCGACGAGAGATCCGGCGCGTGATGCCCGGCGACGAAGACGATCTCCGCCGCCGCTTCGCTTCCGAAGAGAAGACCGCGAACCTCGTCTCTCCTCGGGGCCGCGCCGTCCTCCGGACCGCTCCATCGGAGATCGATCCGCCGGAGAGGCGCGAGGTTCGTCTGGCGCCAATCCTCCTCTCGCGCGCTCGGCAACCCGAGCTCCCCGAACCGGGAGAGCGCGCGGCGACGAATCGGTTCGACCCAAGACTGCGACTCGCGCGGACACGCCCTCCGAAACCTCTCCAAATCCAGCAGGTGAATCTGCCCCTTTTCTTTCTCGGTCATCAGGCTCCGTCCCTTCTCTTCGGACAACAGCCGCGCCGCGGACTAGGCGCGCGCCGATTCCTTTTCCTCCAACCAGGAGTAGCCCCGCTGCTCCAGCTCGAGCGCCAGCTTCTTGTCTCCGGAGGCGACGATCCGGCCCTTGGCGAGAACGTGGACGAAGTCGGGGACGATGTAGTTCAAGAGACGCTGGTAGTGCGTGACGACGACGATCGCCCGACTCCCGCCGCGCAGGGCGTTCACGCCTCCGGCGACGATCCGGAGCGCGTCGATGTCGAGGCCCGAGTCGGTTTCGTCCAGAATCGCGAGGCTTGGGTCGAGCATCGCCATCTGAAAGATCTCGTTCCTCTTCTTTTCGCCCCCTGAGAAGCCCTCGTTCACGGGGCGCTGGATGAGCGCCTCGTCCATCTCGAGAAGCCTCATCTTCTCCTTCGCGTGCGAAAGGAACTCCATCGCGTCGAGCTCCTTCTCTCCTCGCGCTCTCCGGATGCTGTTCAGCGCGGTCTTCAGGAAGTACGCATTGCTGACGCCGGGGATCTCGATCGGATACTGAAAGGCGAGGAAGATCCCCTCGCGGGCTCTCTCCTCCGGCGACAGATCGAGGAGGTTCTTCCCTTGGTAGAGAACTTCCCCTCTCGTCACCTCGTATTCGGCGCGTCCGGCGAGAATCCCCGCCAACGTGCTCTTTCCCGATCCGTTCGGCCCCATGATCGCGTGAACCTCGCCGGCGTTCACCCGCAGGTTCACCCCTTTCAGAATCAGCGTCTCGCCCGCCTTCGCGTGCAGATCCTTGATTTCCAACATATCGATCGATCCTCTCTCTCTGCCGGGCGACCGTTCAGCCGACGCTCCCCTCGAGACTCACGGCGAGGAGCTTCTGCGCCTCCACGGCGAATTCCATCGGCAGCTCGCGAAAGATCTCCTTGCAAAAGCCGTTGACGATCATGTTGACCGCGTCCTCCGTGGAAATGCCCCGCTGGTTGCAGTAGAAGACCTGGTCCTCCCCGATTTTCGAGGTCGTGGCCTCGTGCTCGACCGTGGCGGTCGGGTTCCGGACGTCGACGTACGGGAACGTGTGCGCGCCGCACTTGTCTCCGATCAGCATCGAATCGCACTGCGAGAAGTTCCGCGCGTTCTGCGCTCCCTTCATCACCTGTACGAGACCGCGATACGTGTTCTGTCCCTGCCCCGCCGAGATTCCCTTCGACACGATCGTGCTTCTCGTGTTCTTTCCGATATGAATCATCTTCGTGCCTGTGTCGGCCTGCTGCCGTCGGTTCGTGAGGGCGACCGAATAGAACTCGCCCACCGAGTCGTCCCCCTGGAGAATGCAGCCTGGGTATTTCCACGTGATCGCGGAGCCGGTCTCGACCTGCGTCCAGGAGATCTTCGATCCCTTCCCGCGGCAGGCGCCTCGCTTCGTCACGAAGTTGAAGATCCCGCCCTTCCCCTCCTCGTCGCCCGGATACCAGTTCTGCACGGTCGAGTACTTGATCGTGGCGCGGTCGAGCGCGACGAGCTCGACGACCGCGGCGTGAAGCTGGTTCACGTCCCGCATCGGAGCCGTGCACCCCTCGAGATAGCTGACCGTGCTCCCCTCGTCGGCGACGATGAGCGTCCGCTCGAACTGGCCCGTGTCGATCGCGTTGATCCGGAAGTACGTGGAGAGCTCCATCGGACAGCGCACTCCCTTCGGCACGTAGCAGAACGAACCGTCGCTGAAGACGGCCGAATTCAGGGCGGCGAAGAAGTTGTCCGTGTGCGGAACGACCGAGCCGAGGTACTTCCGGACAAGCTCCGGATGCTCGCGAACCGCCTCGCTGAACGAACAGAAGATGATGCCGAGCTCGGCGAGCTTCTCCCGAAACGTCGTCGCGACCGAGACGCTGTCGAAAACCGCGTCGACGGCCACGCCGGTGATTCGCTTCTGCTCCTCGAGCGAGATGCCGAGCTTCTCGAATGTCCGGATCACCTCCGGATCGACCTCGTCGAGGCTCTTCGGCCGGTTCGTCATCGACTTCGGAGCCGAATAGTAGATGATGTTTTGATAGTCGATTGCCGGGTATTTCACGTTCGGCCAGCGAGGCTCCTCCATCGTCTGCCAGTGGCGGAAGGCCTTGAGCCGCCATTCGAGGAGAAACTCGGGCTCCTCCTTCTTCGCCGAGATGAGGCGGATGATGTCTTCGTTGAGACCCCGCGGGGCCGCGTCCGCCTCGACGTCGGTCGTGAACCCGTACTTGTATTCTTGCTTCGTGAACTTCTCGATCGTCGGGTCCGAACTCATGCGTTCTGCTCCGTCCTTGTTCGTTCATGCGCCGGGAACGCGCGCGCGCCTTTCTCTCGATCGGGGCTTCCCGCCAGGCTTCTCGCGGGGATCATGCTCTCTTCGATGCGGCGTTCGATGCCGGGAAGGGACCTGGCCATCTCCGCGAGGCTGATCGTGTCGAGAGCCCCGGAAAGCGCTTCGCTGATGATGCGCCAATTCGCGCGGATCCCGCAGGAGGACTCCTTCGCGCACCGCCCGGGCCCTGAGGCGGCGCACTCGGTCATGCCGATCGGCCCCTCGAGGGCGCGGATGATCTCCGCAACCGTGATCTCCTCCGGCGGCCGCGCGAGGAGGTAGCCGCCTCTCACCCCGCGGTGCGACATGAGGAGACCCTCGCGCGAGAGCGCCTTGAGGATCTTGCTCACCGTCGGGAGCGGGAGGCCGACCCTGCCGGCCATATCCCTCGCGGTGTGGGGCTCGCCCTCGCGATCCGCGGCGAGCGCCGCGAGAAGCGAGACCCCGTAGTCGGCTAACTTGCTGATTCGAAACATTTTGAGCTTCTCTCTCCATATAGGACCCATGCGGTCCTATATCGTAGAGTAAGCAGGGAACCTCGCGCGCGCAAGAGGAATGTCACGCGATCATCCGGGCGAGAACCGGCGGGTGGAAAGGTCACGGGAGACGCGCCGCGCGGCTCGCCGCGCCGAGAAGCGGCGCCCGATCGGCCAGGATCACGCGAACCGGGATTTGGCGGAGCCATTCGGCGAAGCGGCCCTTGTCGAGGAATGCTCGGAGGAAGACGCCGTCCTTCATCTTGTTCAGAATGCGGGGCGCGATCCCGCCGGCGAGATAGACGCCTCCGCGCGCGAGAATCCGAAGGGCTTGGTTCCCCGCCTCGGCTCCGTAGATCGACACGAACAGGTCGAGCGCCCGGACGCAGGCCCCGCACCGTCCCTCGATCGCCGCGCCCGACACGACGGCCGCGGGGTCCTCCTCCGTTCCCTCGTGAACGGCCGGGTCGACCGGAGCGAGCCCGCTCGCCGCGACGTAGTCGTGGACCGCCGCAAGCCCGCTTCCGGAGAGGACGCGCTCGACCGACACGCGTCCGCCGATCCGCTCCTTGAGAAAGCGAAGAAGGCCGAACTCGATCTCGTCCCGAGGAGCGAAATCCGCGTGCCCTCCCTCGGTGGGGAAGACGCGGAGTGTCTCTCCGAAACGAAGAACAAACGCCTCGCCAAGGCCGGTCCCCGCGCCGACGAGCGCGATCGGACCCTCCGGAACGGGGACCCCTTCTTGAAGTGTAAAGAGATCGTCCGGATCGAGATGCTCGATGCCGTATCCGACCGCTTCGAGATCGTTCATAAGAACCGTTCGAGGAATATGAAGCGCGCGCGCCAACTCGCGCCGATCGATCGCCCAAGGGAGGTTCGGCCCTGCACACACGTCCCCCGCGACCGGCCCCGCCGCACCGAAAGCGGCCCGATCGGCGCCGCCCGTTTCGGCGAGGAAGCGTGCGGCAAGCTCGGCGAGGCTCCCGGCTTCCCCGCTCGCGAACCGGCGCCGGTGGAGGATGCGAAGCCGCCCTCCCTCGAAGAGAACGAACGCGAAGAGAGCCTTGGTCCCCCCGATATCCCCGGCGAGAATGCGCATCGAACGCTCCTCCCGCGCGGCGGCTACCCGACGGCCCCGCGGGCGAGACTGCCGATTCCGACTTCGGGGTCGCTCTTGAAATGGACGCGAAGCACGCGCCTCCCGTGCGCCGCGAGCGCTCCGAAATCCCCGGCGGCCTGCGCGCGGCAAAGCACGCCGAACGAATAGGGAAGACCGGGGATCGAAAGATCGCCGGAATCCGCAGCGGTCAGGAGAACGAACACCCCCCGGTTCGGTCCCCCCTTGAAGAGCTGGCCGGTCGAGTGAAGATAGCGCGGGCCGATCCCCGCAGAGACCGCAAGGCCGGTCCGCTCCCGAAGGGCCGCACGAAGATCCGCCGCCGGTTTCGATCCGGCGAGAGAAGAGGAAAGGAAGAAGAGCAGCGCGAGGTAGTCCCCGTCGCGCGCCCGGGAGAGGTGCGCGCGAAGCCACTCGTTGACACTTGAAACATTCGGCGCTTCGAGGTTCGTGTCCGAGAAGAGAAGGGCCTTTCCGTCCTCGAAGCGGACCGCTCCCTCCTCCAGGCGGCCGGTCCGGGCGAACTCGGAGAGAAGGGCGCCCGTTCTCTCTTTGCTCTCGCTCACGTTCGGCTCGTCGAAAGCGTTCACCCCGAGGATCGAGCACGCGCACGCGGTCGCGACTTCCCAAAGATAGAACGCGCCGCCGAGATCGATCGACCGCGGAATCCGGATCGTCGCGACCGGATGCCCCGCCGCCGCGAGCGCGCGGCCGCTCTCCTCAAGGCGGTCCTCCGCCTCCTCGCACCGGACGATCGCGAACATGCGGTCGTCCCCATAGGCATCCGGCGGCGCGGCCGGTTCTCCGTCCACAGGGAGAATCCCCTTCCCTTCCTTCCCCGTGCTCTCGGCGACGAGCTGCTCGATCCACGCGCCGAATCCGGGAAGCTCCGGAGAAACGAGAAGCGTGAGCTTGTCCCTGCCCGCGAGGGCTCCCTCCGCGAGAAACGCGCCGAGCGCGAGCCCCGGGTTCTCCTCCCCGCCGGCCGGCGCGGCGCAGACCATAGCCGCCTCGCGTCCCGATCTCAGCAGGAGCCGCGGGTCGAGACCGAGAAGGGACGCAGGCACCAAGCCGAAGAGGGAGAGCGCGGAGAAGCGGCCGCCGATGTCGAGGGGATTCCGGAAGACACGGCGCCATCCTTCCTCGGACGCGAGCCGGTCGAGGGGAGATCCGGCATCGGTGATCGCGACGAAACACCGCGGATCCTTGATGCGCGAAGCGAAGAACCGGCGGAAGGCGTCCGCCTCGACCGTTGTCCCCGACTTCGAGGCGACGACGACGAGCGTGCGCCGGAGATCGAGCGCTTCTTCCGCCTCGCGCACCGCCTCCGGATGCGTCGAGTCGAGGACGAGTAGCGGAACTCCTTCTCGCCTGCGCCCGAACGTCCGCGCGAGGACCTCGGGCGCGAGGCTCGATCCCCCCATCCCGAGGAGAAGGACGCTCTGGAACTCGCGCCGGGCGTCCCCGGCGAACCGGAGAACGCTCTCCGCCTCCTCTTCCATGTCGTCGAAGAGGTCGAGCCAACCGAGCCGGTTTGCGATCGCGCGCCGGACCGAGGCGTCCGAGCTCCAAAGACCCGGTTCTTTCTTCCGGAGACGCTCCGCGAAGCGGTCGTTCTCGAGCGCCCGAAGGCGGGTGCGGAACTCCCTCTCGATCGGACCGGGGAGAAGCGAAACTTTCATGATTCAACGAACCTCCGGGCGAAGACGCGCGGGCGCCTCGGAAGAGGAGAGCTACGCCTCTTCGCCGGGACCCCGCCTCGCAACCGGCGTCTCGTCATCGAGGGCGCGCTCCACGCGCGCCCCGATCCCCTCCGAGAATCGCGTCGCCAAGGAGTAGATCACGGGGACGATCACGAGCGTGAGGAACGTCGCCACGCCGAGCCCGAAGATCACCGCGACGCCCATCGGCCCCCACCAGTCGGAGCTTTCGCCCCCGTACCGGAACCGCATCGCCTGAACATCGAAGGTGAGCCCGGTCGTGAGCGGGATGAGACCGAGAACGGTCGTGACCGCCGTGAGAACGACCGGCCGGAGGCGCGTCGCCCCCGCGTCCAGGATCGCTTCCGTCTTCTCGAGACCCCGCGCGCGGAGCTTCCCGGTATAGTCGATGAGCACGATCGCGTTGTTCACGACGACCCCCGCGAGCGAGATCACGCCGACGCCCGTCATGATGATACCGAAAGGCATCCGCGTGAGGATGAGACCCCAGAGAACGCCGATGATCGAAAGCACGACCGACGAGAGAATGACGAAGGGGAGAGTGACCGAGCTGAACTGCGCGACGAGCACGAAGAACACGAGCAGGACGGCGACCCCGAACGCGCGGCTCAAGAACGCCGCCGCCTCTTCCTGGTCCTCCGTCTCGCCCGAAAAACGGAACCGGTAGCCCGGCGGGAGGGAGAAGCCGTCGAGGCGCTTGATGACATCCGCGAGAACATCGTTCGAGAGCCGGCCCTCGGCGTTGGCGGTCACGGAGACCACCCGGTCCTGGTTCTTGCGCACGATGGAGCCGAGACCCGCCGCGAGCTCGAAGGAAGCGAAGTTGGAGACCGGGATGTGCGAGCCCTCGTAGACCACGGTGATCCGGTCCAGATTCTCGAACGCCTCGCGGTCCTCCTCGCGGAAGCGGACCGTGATGTCATACTCATTCTCTCCGACACGGAACTTGCTCGCTTCGGTCCCCTGAATCGCGGTTCGGATCGTCGAGGCGATCTGCCCGGTCGATAGACTGTAAAGGCCGGCCTTCTCCCGATCGATCCGGACCCGCACTTCGGGACGCCCTTCGTCGAAGTCGTCGTTCAGATCGACGAGACCCGGGACGTCCTTGATCGTTTCCTTCACCTGCTTGGCGAGGCGGCCGAGAACCTCGAAGTCCTCGCCGAGGATCTCCACGTCCACGGGAGCGCCGGTCGGGGGCCCGGGCTCCGGATAGCGAACGTCCACCCGCGCGCCGGGGATTCTCCCGAAGTGATCGCGGAACTGCTCGATCGTCAGCCGGGAGCTTTGCTTTCTGTTCGAGTGATCGACGAACTCGACGGTCACGCGCGACTGGTGCGGGGTGCCCCCGCCCCCACCGCCGAAGAAGATGTCGGTGGCGGAACCGACGTTCGCCACGTAATGCTTGATGTCCGGAAAGTCGGGGATCTCCGACTCGATGCGGCGCACGATCGCGTCGGAGACCTCGAGGCGCGTGCCGAGCGGCGCGGTCACGTCGATGTAGGCGTAGTTCGGATCGGAATCCGGAAAGAACTCGACGCCGGTTCCGAAGAGAACGAACGCGAACACGGTGACGAGAAGCGCGAG